>JBMOLK010000025.1:0-17518 GCA_049325575.1 Bacillota bacterium
GCTTTTTATCAAATGTACTTGTTGATGCTTTTACCAGGATATATAGATGTAACGATAGTAGTGTATCACTTTTCTTTAAGTCTACTGTGGATAATCTAAGAGGCGATAAGGGACTAAATGCCTCTGAAGCCTGGACAAAGGCCATAAAGGACAATATCCATAGAACATCCTTAAATAGAGAGGATGAAGAGATTCTAATTTCCTTTGGCAAGATGCTGGGAAGTTCCGACCTTGAAGGACAGATTAAAAACATAAGAATTACAGTAAATCAGCTGAATTTGCAGGAACAAAAGGCCGAAGCCCACAGGGAAAAGAATGAAACCATGTACAGGAATCTGGGGATATTAGGAGGCCTGGCAATAATAATTATATTGTTCTAATTTTATTGGATCAATGAATATACTTGTACTAAAGACAGCTAAAGTTGAACTCTAAAAACTTATATTAAATTATATAAAGCCTTAGTTGTCTAAAAAACAAAAACGGGGAGAAGTAATGAATTATGGATATAGATTTAATTTTCAGAATAGCTGCAATAGGAATTTTGGTGTCTGTTTTAAATGCTGTATTAAATAAATCAGGAAGAGAAGAACAGGCTATGATGACAACTCTTGCAGGGCTGATTGTAGTACTGATGATGATTGTAAAGGAGATAGTCAACCTGTTTGATACGGTAAAGACCATATTCCAATTCTAATGATTTTTTAGCTTATACAAAAGTGATTAAAGAGGCGGATGATTTAAGTGGAAATATTTCAGATTATAGGGCTGGCTGTTGTAGCAACCATAATAGTTATTGTTCTTAAGGCCCAGAGGCCGGAGATTGCGGTGCAGGTCAGTCTGGTTACAGGGATAATAATATTTTTATTAGTCCTTAGTAAGGTTGCTGCAGTTGTAGATCTCTTAAACAGCTACGCAAAAAAGGTTAATATAGACACGGTATATCTTTTTACATTGCTTAAAATAGTGGGAATAGCATATATTGCAGAGTTTGGTGCGGAGGTTTGCAAGGATGCCGGTGAGGGGGCAATTGCATCAAAAGTCGAGCTTGCCGGAAAAGTAATTATTGTCGTTATGGCAGTACCTATAATAACTTCGCTTCTTGATCTGGTTATAAACATAATGCCTTGATTTTAGTATTTTTAAACTATTTGGCTCGAATGAATGGGGAAAAAAGTGTATGAACAACAAAAGATATATTATTAACATGCTAGTATTAGTGATATCAACCACCATATCGATCTTTGCGTTTGCTATTTGCTTTCCAATGGAAGTGCTTGCAAGTGATGAAATTATGGAGAATGAAGTCACAGAGAATGAGATTATTGATGAGCAGGCAGAAATGGATGAGGTCAAATCAGTTGAAGATCATCTTAAAAAATATTCAAATGGGGGTATTAAGGAAATAATACCTGATTATAACCCGGAGAATATTATAAAGGATGTTGCAAAAGGTAAGTTTGAATTCAACCTTCCGGGGATTATCAACAGGATACTGATGATTCTTTTTAAGGAAATCTATTTAAATATCAACATATTGATCAAACTAATAGTTCTGGTTATTTTATGCGCAGTGCTTAAAAACCTCCAGACATCCTTCTTAAATAAGAGTGTAGGGGAACTGGCGTTTTATATTTGCTATATAGTATTGGTATCAATTCTTCTGGTAAGCTTTAACACTGCTATCAAAGCAGGAATTGAAATAATAGACGCAATGGTAAACTTCATGTATGCATCAATACCTGTTTTGATAACATTACTTATATCGTCAGGAAACTTTACATCAGGAGGTGTACTGCAGCCTTTACTTATAACCATAGTTCAAGTTAGCGCAACAATAATTAAAAACATATTTATACCTCTTATAATACTATCTACAATTATATCGGTAGTAGACAATATATCGGAAAAGATACAGATATCACGGCTTGGTGGATTCTTAAAGCATATTACCTCATGGTCTTTAGGGCTTATTTTGACTTTGTTTGTTGCCATAGTTTCACTGCAAGGGTCACTTGGAGCTGTTGTAGACGGGGTAACAGGAAAAACAGCCAAGTTTGCCATAGGTGCTTTCATTCCAATAGCCGGTAAATATTTGGCTGACGCTGCCGATGCTGTCATAGGATGTACCTTGCTTATAAAAAATGCGGTAGGTGTAGCAATTATGATTGGTATTATTGGTATATGTCTTATGCCGGTAATAAAGATGCTGGCGATTATAGTACTTTACAGGATGACCTGCGTTCTTTTGGAGCCCGTTGCTGAGGGACGGATTATAAAATGTATAAGTGAAGTTGCAAATTCCATGACTTTTGTTATGGGAATAGTGGCTTCAGTTGCATTTATGTTTCTAATAACCGTTACAGCCCTCATAACTGCCAGTAATCTAAGTGCAATGATGAGGTGATAAGAAAGGGTTTTTGGAGGTTTCGATGATAGAGTTTTTAAAAAACTGGGTTTTAAACATTGTAACACTTACAGTCTTTATTATGCTCATTGAGATACTGGTTCCTTCGGGAAAGATGAAGAGGGTTGTGAACCTGGTTACCGGCTTGATACTGGTAATTGCACTCATAAATCCCGTCCTTGGACTATTTAGTAAGGGGATTAATTTAAATGAATTTCAGATTACCGACAGCAATTATATTGATAAAAGGGAGATTATGATAAACAGTGAGATATTAAAGGAGAATCAAATAAAACAAATAACAAATGTATATAGAAAAAAAGTTATAAACCAACTGGAGTCAATAACAAAAGAAGTTAAGGGGGTTGGAGATGTAAATGCCGACGTTATTATCAATGAAGATTATACATCCGAAAACTTTGGCGAAGTTAAAAAGGTATATTTGACTTTAGACCTTTACGATGGGACAAAAGGAATTAAACCTGTTTTAAGTGTGAAGAAAGTTCAAATCGGAAACAGCGAAGCAAAAGATGACCTGGAGCATTCAGTAAAACAGCTGGATAAAAAAATCAAAAACCAGTTGGAAGATAAGATAGAAAGGCTTCTAAATGTACAAAAAGAGAATATTGTAATTTCTCTTAAAGAGAATTAAGGAGGACAAAATGGGAAAAATAAAAAGAATTATCGAATATGTAAAGAATCTTTTTAATAAAGAGAACAATAATAAATGGGGAGAAAACCTCATAATTTTAATAATTATAGGAGTTATTGTTATAATAGCCGGCGGGACTTTATTTGGGGATAACGATAAGAAAAAAAATGAGAGCCTTAATAAGGATGAGAATGAAAATGTAAAACTTGTTGGGAATATGGGAATTACAGATGACAAATCAGAGCTTGAAAAGAACATGGAAGAGATATTGGCTCAAATAAACGGTGTTGGAAAAGTAACAGTTATGATTACTTATGTATCAGGTAAGGAGATCGTTCCGGTTACTGATATCAAGAGAAACGATAACAATACAGATGAAAAAGACAGTGCAGGAGGGACAAGAAAATCGGTTCAAAGCAGTTTTGAAAGCAGTATTGCATACGAGGAGGTGAACAGCGGCGTAAAAAAACCTATTATTGCAAAAGAACTTCTGCCCCAGGTCAAGGGAGTCGTTGTAGTTGCGGACGGGGCTTCCGATGTTACCGTAAAGGAAAGTCTGGTAAGTGCCGTTCAGGTTTTACTTGATGTTCCTATACACAAAGTACAGGTATTTGAAAGAGGAAAATAATTTAAAAACTTTAGGCAAAATTATTGATGAAAAAGAAATAAATTGCTTGGAAATATAATATATATTTAGTGAAAAACAGTTTACTATAAAACTTATATATTATAAAGGGGGACTATTAATGATGGTTTTTAAAAGAAAGCAGATAGTAGTGTTGTCATTAATATTGATGATAGTTGTCGCGGGGTATTTAAACTATAGTTACAATAAGAGCAGTGTATCTGTAAGTGACCTGGAGGATGTATCGGTGAGCGATTCGGCTGATAGTGAGACTACACGCCTGGGGGAGGCTGTATTTGTTGACAATACGTTGATGACGGAAGCAGAGAAGAGTAAGGACAAAGAAAATAAGGATAAAGATACGGACAAAGATAAAAATACGGACAAAGATAATAAGAAGGCTCTTCAAGCTTCAAAAGAGGCAAACGACTTTTTTGCCCAGGCAAAAATGGATAGAGATGTAACCAGAGGCAGGGATACAGAGGCATTAAAGGAGATAACAGAGGATCCCCAAGCTTCAAAGGAGCTGAAATCACAGGCCTATGAGCAGATGATGAAGATTCTGGGAAACTCCGACAGGGAAATGAGAATTGAAACCCTGATAAAAAACAAAGGCTTTAGTGATGTGGTTGTACTTTTTGGCAACGATGGAAGCATGGATATAGTAGTAAAAGCTCCAAGTCTTTCAGCGGTACAGGTTGCACAAATCAGTGATATTGCTTCAAGACAGGCAAAGATTGATATAAAGAATATACATGTAAGAAGTATATTTTAATGTTTCTTTCATGATCCTAAGGCATAAGAAAAATGTATTCCCGCACCATTGTTCTTTATGTTGATATCGCCAGCCTGTAATGATATAATAAATAATGCCAAAGAATAAGTCTGATTGCAGCAAAGGAGGGATTACGGAATGGAAGAAATGAATCAGGATAACTTGATTGATATGGGAACTGTGAAAATATCAGAAGAAGTAGTTGCTATAATCGCTGGTATTGCTGCAATGGATGTTCCGGGTGTGGCCGGCATGAGCGGGGGAATCGCCGGCGGAATTGCTGAGATACTCGGACGAAAAAACTTATCAAAAGGTGTAAAGGTTGAGGTTGGAGATAAAGAAGCTGCTATTGACTTATATATAATCGTAGAATACGGGTGTAGGATACCTGATGTGTCATGGGATATACAAGAAAGGGTTAAAAAGGCTGTTGAGACTATGACCGGCCTTACTGTCATAGAAGTAAACATCCATATACAAGGGGTTAATATAGAAAAGGAGCATAAGAAAGAATCAGGTGACGAAACGGTCAGGGTCAGGTAGGGGATGACCAGTCAAATAAACTGTGAGATTATAGTATATATATTTGTATATTGGACAAAATAAATTAATAACCCGGCAGGGTTTATTTTTTTTACAAAATAAACTATAATGTAATTGTGTTATGAATATTTGTTTTTTTCCCGATAGAAGTACCAACATGAGTTAAAACTTGAAAATAAGGTTTTGCCATTTGTTTTTTAGTCAAACAAAAGATAACTATAAAGAGGTGACACTAGGTATATGAATATTATTTTTAGGGTTTTACTTGCTTTTTATGCATTTTGTCTTACAGTTATTTCCCTTGTTTCCATGGTTATCACGTTAAGACCGGAAATGTTTGAGAGTACTTCTACTTTTTTAATGGAAAATGTTTTGACCAACAGGGCATCAACAATTCTTATGCTTATCGTTGAGATGATCTTTTTTGGACTAAGTCTTGTGTTTCTGTTGTCGGGGGTAAAAAGTGAAAAGGATAAAAAATCTATTAGCAAGTATAATAATGTTGGGGAGATAAAAATATCGCTGAACACTATAGAAAGTATAGCACTTGCTGCTTCAAGGAAGCTTGGCGGTGTCAGGGAAACTAAAGCCTATGTTACAAAGGCGGACGATAATGTATCAATATATATAAAAACGGTAGTAATGCCTGATGTGAATATACCGGCTCTTCTTGAGGATATTCAGCTTAAGGTAAAGAAGGCCATCGAGGAAACCTCCGGTATTTCGGTAAGTGATATAAAGGTATCGGTGGAGAATATATATACCGGATATAAGTCCAGAGTTGAGTAATGGGGGTATATTATGAACAAGGATAAAATTATTGAGTTTTATCGTTTGCATTACGGGGAAATAAACGGTGCGCTTATAGGGTTTATTATAGCGGTAAGCATGTTGATTATAGGTTTTTTTCAAACAATATTTATTGCAATATGCGTCCTTATAGGGTATTATATTGGAAAAAAGATTTCGGAAGATAAAGACTATCTTAAGAATTTATTGGACAGGATTTTACCGCCTGGTACATATAGATAGCTATTATTGGTGGAATTATAATTTAGGGAGGTAAAAACTTAATGGGAAGAAGAGCATCCAGGGAAATTGCAATGAAGCTTCTGTACCAGCTAGAGATCCAGAAGGATTCAAGGGAGGAGCAGATAAAGCATACCTTGGAACAACATGAATTGAATGGAAAAGACAGGGAGTATATCACTGATGTAATAGATGGTGTTTTTGCCAACATTGAGCAAATAGACAAGACTATTGAGAAATATTCGAAGGGCTGGAAGCTGTCAAGAATTTCAAAGGTGGACTTGTCGATTCTAAGGCTTAGCATATATGAGATGTGTTTTAGGAAGGATATACCCTTTAATGTGTCCATAAACGAAGCTGTAGAGCTTGCAAAAAGCTACAGCAGTGAAGAAAGCGGCGCTTTTGTCAATGGAATACTGGGTAAGGTAGCAAGAATCAGATTGCTGCCTATAGAGGGTAGTGAAGAGTAAAATTGGAATTTGACTTATTATGGCCCACCTGATATAAAGGTGGGTTGTTCTTAATGGAAACAGAATAAAAAGTTCAAGGTGGGGTCATGCAGGAATACCAAAGAAGTAATTTTAACAATATATTGGACGTTTCTACTGTAAATAAATATATAAAAGATATCATGTCAAGAGATTTGATCCTTTCAAACCTCTGGGTCAGAGGTGAGATATCAAACTTTAAGAACCACTCATCAGGACATATGTATTTTACGCTAAAGGATGAAGCCAGTTTAATAAAATGTGTAATGTTCAGGACATGCAACTTGAGCCTTCGTTTCATGCCCGAAAATGGTATGAAGGTTATAATAAGGGGTTATGTTTCGGTATTTGAAAGGGACGGGCAGTACCAGCTTTATGCTGAAGAAATGCAGAGTGATGGTATTGGAAACCTCCATATTGCCTTTGAGCAGCTTAAGAAAAAGCTTTCTGATGAAGGGATTTTTGCTAATGAGTATAAAAAGAAAGTTCCGTTTTTACCGCGTTCAATAGGCGTTGTTACTTCTTCCACCGGCTCGGTGATAAGAGATATTATAAATGTACTTGACAGAAGATTTTATAATGCGAATATAAAAATATTCCCTGTCAGGGTTCAGGGAGATGGTGCAGCCAGAGAGATAGCAAGAGCAGTAAAGAGATTAAATGAGCTTAACCTGGTAGATGTTATAATCCTTGCCAGGGGAGGCGGGTCTTTAGAAGAACTCTGGCCTTTTAACGAAGAAATAGTGGCAAGGAGTATATTCCATTCAAATATACCTGTTATTTCGGCTGTAGGACACGAGACTGATTATACTATTTCGGATTTTGCTGCAGACGTAAGGGCGCCAACTCCATCCGCTGCTGCAGAGATAGTAATGCCCGAAAAACTGCTTCTTAAAAACAGGCTTGGAGAATTAAATGTAAGGCTTATGAACTCTTTGCACAGAAAATTAAGGATAAAAAGGGAAAGGCTTTATGAGCTGTCTAATGCAGCAGTTTTCAGGCAGCCTTATGATAGAATATACCAGGAAAGAATGAAGCTTGACATGCTAAACAGGGATATTAGAAAATCAATTATCGCAAAGCATGAAAGGGCAGAAGCCAAGCTTAAGTTTTTAATAGGAAAACTTGACGCTTTAAGCCCTCTTAATATATTATCTAGAGGGTATGGTATTGTTAAATCAAAAGAAACGGGTACCATTATTAAGTCAGTAACCGGCGTAAGTGTTGGGGATGAAGTTGAGGTAAGTTTAAGGGATGGAAAAATGAATTGTGTAATAAACAGCAAACAATTAAAGGAAGGCAGGTAAACTATGGCTAAAGCTAAAAAATGCTTCGAAGAGTCTTTGGAACAACTTGAAGACATTGTTAAGAAGCTTGAAATAGGAGAACTGACCCTTGATGAATCAATTGAGATCTTTCAGCAGGGAATAGGGCTTTCAAAAGATTTGAGTAAAATGCTGGATGAAATGGAGAAAAAAATAACAATACTAATAGAAGATGAAAAAGGTAATATAAAGGAAGAGAATTTTATTAAGACGGGTGAACTGGATGAATTTTAAGCAGAAATTTGAAAGCTTCGTTGATATTATAAACGATAGCCTTGATAAATGTATAATGGAGAAAGACTTGCCAGAAAAGACTATTTACAGCTCTATGAGATACAGCCTTATGGCAGGAGGCAAAAGGCTAAGACCGGTACTTGCCCTTGCAGTATGCGAAATGCTTGACGGGGAAATACATGAAGTTGTCCCTTTTGCATGTGCTGTAGAAATGATCCACACTTATTCATTGATACATGATGATCTCCCTGCTATGGATAATGACGACTATAGAAGGGGAAGGCTTACAAATCATAAGGTATATGGTGAAGCTATGGCTATACTAGCAGGCGACGGTCTTTTGAACTCTGCCTTTGAATTGATGGCTCAAACCATGACAAAAGACACCGGCAGCCTTGAACGAAAGGCCAAAGCTGTCACGGTGATTGCAGGTGCATCGGGTGTAAACGGTATGATAGCGGGACAGGTAATAGACTTAGAGTCTGAAGGCAAAGAAATATCAGCTGATATTTTAGGACGTATGCATAAGTGCAAAACCGGTGCACTTATTAAAGCTCCTGTGGTTTCTTCAGCTGTTTTATGCGGAGCAGGTGAAGAAGAAATAAGAAGCCTTGAGAGTTTTGCAGAAAATCTGGGACTTGCTTTTCAGATAAAGGATGATATTTTGGATATTGAAGGCAGTACCGAGAAGCTTGGTAAAAAAGTAGGAAGCGACATATCAAACAAAAAGTCTACTTTTGTTAGCTTATATGGACTGGAACCGTCTAAAAAGATGCTTTCACAGATAACGGACAAAGCTGTCGAAAGTCTTGAAAGGTTCGGTGAAAAGGCATGGTTTCTTAATAGTCTTGCCCAATATTTGGTGCTAAGAGAGAATTAGTATTTAAATAACAGGGGGTATACTGGTGGAGATAGTTAACGGCATATTGTCCAATAAGACAATTACTGTGCCTGCGCTTGCATGGCTTATTGCCCAATTAATCAAGGTAATTAACGTTGTCCTGGTAGAAAGAAAGCTGGATTTTACCAGATTTGTCGGTTCTGGTGGAATGCCCAGCTCACATTCTTCATTTATTGTTTCTCTTGCTGCAGTTGTTGGTAAATTAAGGGGTGTGAGCTCGGTTGAATTTGGAATAACAATAGCAGTTGCACTAATTGTAATGTATGATGCTGCAGGCATAAGACGCGCGGCAGGAAAGCAGGCAAAGGTTCTAAACAAGCTTATATTCTCACATAATGATAAGGTGCAATTTGACGAGAAGCTTAAGGAGCTTCTGGGCCACTCACCCTTTGAAGTTTTTATGGGTGCATTATTGGGAACTTTAATAGGTATTTGGTTCGGATAAGCGAGAATATGAAAAATAAACAGCGTATAATATTATAAAGACATAATAAAGCTTTAATTCATGTCTATTAAGCTTAATTTTGCACTTTGTGATTCTTTATACATTTGACTATATATGATATAATTTAAAATCGTATTACAAATAACTTGTATAATTGTATAATTTAAATGCTAAAAAAACAGGGTGGTGCAGTATTCTAGTCAGTACTACCGGTTCTCAAGACGGGCCTAAAAATCCGTTAAAGGGCACATCGATGAAGTTCCTTGTGTCGGCTTGTTACGCCCAGTAGTGGGCTGATGCTGGGAGTTAAGGTTTAGGGGCGATCTGCAATGGCATGCGGGCGTTGACCCCTCTACCGTGGAGACCCTATTTCGTGGAAGAAAAGCCACTATGAGTTTTAAAAGCTCATTCATGTGCCACCTCAACTACGAGTAGGGAGTAAACCTGTTATGCGGTACCTTGTGGTGCTGTGAACAGAGTAGCCTGCCTTGAGTGAGGTTGGTGGATAATGGTCAGGTGTAGAAGTATTGGCCAATACATATACACTATCGCAGTTTGAAACCAAGTTTGCAAAAGAGGCTAGGAATCGGTTAGACTGCCGGGGAAAACCCCTAGACTGTTCTAGTCAGAGATATGCTGGGGATTGCAGTGTGGACTAAGTGGTAATCAGGCCCCACCATTGGTAACAAGGTGGCAGAAGGCTTAAAGGGAAACCGCTGATTTGGTGACATTTCAGCGTCTTCTGTGGAAATCATGCCTGACCTAAGCCGCAAAATTTACTCAGTGTATTTCCACCCTGTGTTTAACTAATAAATCTTGTATTGTGTAAGTAAATAAATTTTTTATTCTCTTTAGGAGGAAAGTTTTAAGTGGATGACCATTATAAACATCCCGTAAACGAGAGGAAAGTTAAGTTTAGGGCAAACTTGGTAGGAACAAGGAAAGAAAACACCAGATGGGTTATACTTATAACTGTATTGACTTTTATGCTATCCTCAAGTCTTTCTATCGCTTCAACAAGTTTACTTGAGGGTGTTGACATATTTCTTTCATTTGTAGTTGTACTTATAATAATTATAATAGGCATTATTTTTGACATCATAGGTATTGCGGTAACTGCTGCCGATGAATCTCCTTTTCACGCAATGGCTTCAAGAAAATTTTATGGCGCAAGGCAGGCAATAAAACTTATTAGGAATGCTAATAAGGTCTCAAGTGTATGTAATGACGTAGTAGGTGATATCTGTGGAGTCATAAGCGGTACAGCAAGTGCATTTATCATTGTTAAAATTTCTCAATCCTCAAATGCGATGGTATCAACTCTTGCAGGCTTAAGCTTGACTGGCTTGGTTGCATCCCTAACCATTGGCGGTAAGGCGGTAGGTAAGACTGTTGCCATAGAAAACAGTAATTACATTGTTTATAAAGTTGGTGTTATATTAAAGTTTATATTTGGAAGAATAAATTTTGTAAAGCTTAAGCCAAAGAGGAAATAAAGCCGAAAGTGAGATGAAACCTGGTTGGGTAATATACTGGATTATATAGATTCACCGGATGATATTAAGAAACTCAATATTGATGAAATTAAGGAATTGGCAAGTGAAATAAGGTCCTTTCTTATAGAAAAGGTATCAAAAACAGGTGGGCATCTGGCATCCAATTTGGGAGTTGTGGAGCTGACATTGGCACTTCACAGGGTGTTTACAACCCCTGAAGACAAAATTGTATGGGATGTAGGTCACCAGTCTTATGTTCATAAGATTATCACCGGAAGAAAGGATAAATTTGATAAGATAAGAAAGTTAGGCGGCTTATCGGGCTTTCCTAAAGTAAATGAAAGTCTGCATGATACATTTAATACAGGTCACAGCAGTACTTCCATATCTGCTGCCCTTGGCATTGCCAAAGCCAGAGACCTTAAAAAGGATAGTTATTCCGTTATTGCAGTTATAGGTGATGGGGCGCTGACCGGAGGTATGGCCTTTGAGGCATTAAACGATGCCGGAAGGTCACCGAATAACCTTATAGTCATATTAAATGACAACGAAATGTCTATTTCCAAAAATGTAGGAGGTCTTTCCTGCTATTTAAGCAAGATAAGAACAGAGCCTTTCTATTTTAAGGTCAAAGAAGATATTGATATAATTCTGAACAAGATACCTGCTATAGGGAAAAGTGCAGTTAAAGCTCTTGACAGGGTAAAGGGTTCCATAAAATACATGATAATGCCTGGAATTATATTCGAAGAGCTTGGCTTTAAATATTTAGGCCCTATAGATGGTCATAATATAGCAGAAGTTGAAAATGTACTTGCAAGAGCAAAAAGTTTAAAAGGACCTGTATTTGTCCATATATTGACCCAAAAAGGCAAGGGTTATACCTATGCAGAGGAGAATCCGGCTGTTTTCCACGGTATTTCTCCTTTTGAAGTTGAGACAGGTGAGGTAATAGTAAACAGCGGCCCTGGTTATTCCGAAATATTCGGAAGAGAGCTCTCAAAGATTGCCCATAAGGATGAAAGGGTTGTAGCTATAACTGCTGCCATGCCTCATGGAACTGGTTTGGACAAGTTTTCCAAAAAGTACCCGGAAAGGTTTTTTGATGTGGGTATTGCAGAGCAGCATGCAGTTACCTTTGCTGCAGGGCTTGCACGAAACGGTATGATACCTGTAGTGGCTTTATACTCTTCTTTTCTTCAGCGTGCTTATGACCAGGTTCTACATGACGTGGCACTTCAAAACCTTCATGTTGTTTTTGCTATAGACAGGGCTGGGATAGTTGGGGAGGATGGTGAAACCCACCAGGGTATATATGACATTTCCTTTTTAAGACATATTCCCAATATGGCCATTCTTGCTCCATGTGATTACAATGATTTTAAACGGATGCTTGAGTATGCGGTACTTGAACATGATGGACCAATAGCAGTAAGATATCCCAGAGGAAAAGGCCCTGAAAAACTGATTGATGCATCACCCATCAGGTTGGGGCAGCCGCTGCTTCTTCGTGAAGGGTCTGATGTATCTATTGTGGCAGTAGGCAACAAGGTGGAAACAGCGCTGGAGGTTGCAAAGACTCTTGAAAAGATGGATTTATCTGCTGATGTGATTTACTCAAGGTTTATAAAGCCCGTTGACCCAAAGCTTATACTGGATTCAGCCGTTAAGACAAGGAGACTTATAACAATTGAGGATAATGCTATTGAGGGTGGGTTTGGAAGCAGGGTCCTGGAGATGATAAATCAGAAGGGAATAAACGTGAAGACCAGGATTTTTGGATATCCGGATGCTTTTATACCTCATGGATCGAAAAATGAACTTCAGCATATATACAGGCTTGATGCAGATTCTATTGTACGTGATGTACTTAAGATATTAAACAAAAGCAGGATATAGTGCAAAGGAAATAATAACGGAGGATAAGATCTTTGAAGAAGGAAAGACTTGATGTACTGCTTGTGGATAGAGGGTATTTTGAAAGCAGAGAAAAGGCAAAGAGCTCCATAATGGCGGGAGTTGTGTTTGTAAATGACCATAAGGAAGATAAACCTGGGGTAAAGGTTGATATAGATTCAGTAATAAACATAAAGGAAAATGTTCATCCTTATGTCAGCAGGGGCGGTCTTAAGTTGGAGAAAGCCATAAAAGCCTTTAATATTGGTTTGGAAGGCAAGACAGCAATTGATATAGGTGCATCTACAGGCGGGTTTACAGACTGCATGCTGAAAAACGGAGCCTTAAAGGTTTTTGCAATAGATGTAGGGTATGGGCAGCTTGCCTGGGAACTTAGAAATGACCAGCGGGTGGTGTGCATGGAACGTACAAATATAAGGTATGTTGAGCCGGAGCAGCTTGGAACTCTGACTGATTTTGCATCCGTTGATGTTTCATTCATTTCTTTAAAAAAGGTTATTCCGGTGGCAATAAAGCTTACTAATGATAGCGGAGAGCTTTTATGCCTTATAAAGCCCCAGTTTGAAGCCGGAAGGGAAAAGGTGGGAAAGCATGGGGTTGTAAGGGACGCAAAGGTTCATGAGGATGTCATAGGCCGGATTATAAGCTTTTCTTTAGAGAACGGACTTAGGGTTAAGGGATTGGACTATTCGCCCATTAAGGGCCCTGAAGGCAATATTGAGTACCTTATTTATCTTTCAAAGGTTGATGGTAATGATTGGGTCGAGAGTTTGCTGGAGAGTGCTCATAGAGTTGTAGAAGCTTCTCATAAAAATTTATGTTAGTAATCATTGAATAGAGGAAAAAAGTCCAATCCGTAATCCGGATTGGACTTTAATGATTTAGTTGATCATGCGACTATAAAAGAGTTATAATTCCAAGCAGGCACCTTTTCATTAGATTATAGTCAATAGAGTTAATAACACCATCACCATTGATGTCAAGGGCATTAACATTACATGTTGGCGACAGTGGTATTTTTAATATGCATCTTTTCATCAGTGTTAAGTCTGTAGAGTCCACGCGCCCGTCTGTATTTGCATCACCTATCACATATGCATCTTTTCCGAGTATACTGATGCTGCTTAATTCTGTCAGATCAACCGGTTTGATTGCTTCAATCTTATTATCGGAGAAAGTATAGAATGCATTATTAATATACATAATACGGCTAATATAGTTCTCCGTAAGGTTTCTGTATCCGAACCTTGTGACGGTTGATAGCGGTAAAAGTACATCTGGAATATGACTCACTTTCCCTTTAAGGTTAAAACCATTTACAGGGTCAAGGTTATATATGTAAGCCCCCTGGTAGGTATGCTTATAAGGAATGTAGCGGGTATCCGCTTCTCTAATTGGAATAGCCAGTATACCTAGATTTTTGTCAAAAAGCAACCCTTTATGGTCGTAGAAGAATTCAGAGAATGTTCCTTTTCCCTCTATTTCCTCAACAAATTTTTCATCAGGGTTTGTTGGGTCGGATATATCAATTAGTGATATTCTATATCCAATGGAGCTTCCATACGAATCTGTACTGTAGCCAAGGCCGATTATGTGGTTTTGATCGTAAGGAAGCATATAATAGCTGTATCCCCGTATGCCGAGAGCTCCAAGAACCCTGGGGTTATTTACTTCACTAAGATCAATTACAAACAGTGAATCATTCTGGCTATTTGTTGAAACTACAGCTTTATGACCTAAGAACCTGGCGGAACCCAGAGAACCGTTTACTCCAATATTTTCTAAGCTTCCGGCTATATTAAGATCACTATCCATAATATATAGATTCCTGCTGTCCGTAACAATTCGCAGATAGCCGTTGTACGCATCCATATGATCCGGATAGAAGATGCTTCCTGTGATATCAGCCTTAGCTTCAAGCACAGGTGTGCCGGAAATTATAGAGAATTTATGAAGTAAGGTTTTGTTCCAGTTTCTAATCAGCGGAGATGAATAACCCGGTGACGGGGTAGGATACGGAGAATTATCAGGCTGTGAAACAGTAATATAATTGGGGTGTGCAATATATAAGACACTTTCAGATGCATATGAGAACCTTCCGCCGCTAAGATAAGCTTTTACGTTTATACCCTGATCATGCAGGCTCGGATTAATACTTCCCACTAACAGATAGTTTGGCTGTATGGTATCGGGGAAGTAATAAATGCTGTCAAAGTCTATAAGGATTTCAGTGTTTCCAATTACCGTATCCCTATAGGACGGCCTTAGTTTGGGAGAATTATTGTAATATTCTTCAGGGGTAATTATTTTTATCTGTGTACTTGTTGCAAAATATATATGGGAGCCTATTTTTTTGGATGAGGCGTAATATCCCCTTAACTCGATTTCCCGAAGCTTTACGATGTTTGTTTTGTCAGTTATATCAATTATAATTATGTTTGTATAATACTGAGAGTCATCGTAGCTGTAAGAGGCCTTATTGATAACACCAATGAGAATGAGCATGTTTTCCTCAACATAGATATCTCTTGGGGAAAAACTGATATTTGTATATTCTATACTGTTTATAATCGACACTTCATCTGCAGGATATGCCTTTATGACAGATAGTTTTTTATTATTTACCTTATAAATGTACTCACCATCTGTTTTAATGGTATCCGGTTCATCAATTTTCTGTACATTCATATTCGTGTCGTAAGAGTGTAGTTCTGCTTTTACAGGTGATGGTGATACAATAGGTGCACATGTTGGTGTAGGTGTTGGCTGGCAAAGTGCACTGACCGGCAACAGCTTCTTAAAGTTCTCATGGCTTCCTATGACACGAAGACTGCTTTCACTTGTGTTGACACTGATTTGGGTATCTGCCTGTATTGCCTCTGCATAAGCCGGTAAGCTTGATAAAGGGACTACAAAGGTTGCAATCAAGGCAATAATAGTTAGGACTGTCTTTAATTTCATCATAATTTTTTCTTCCCTTTAAATCATATTTTTCTTCACTATTGATGTCCAGATCCTCAAGGTCCAGGTCATGTGGAACAGGTATTTTGAGTAAACACCGCTTGAATATGACCAGATCCGAAGAATTGATACTACCATCCCTGTTCAAATCTCCTTTTTGTGGTGGTGGACTAGGCGATAAACTTGGTAATAACTGTAGATGTTGGTGTAATGGTTGGAGGAGGTTTGTAGCTATGGCATTTTATAACTCTTGTTAAGTGTTATAATTGTAAGTTACTCAATAAAAAGTAAAATATTGTATATATATATTTATTTATAACCATTATATATTATTGTTAACTGGAATTCAACAATTTATAGCTATTTATAAAACAAAGTTAATCGAGTTTTGTTAAAATGAGATAAAAAAGGTAATATGAACGCCTTGAGTTTATTAAAGTTAATAGTTAATAGTTGATAATTGACGAAATATTTGTAATAATAGTTCTATAACTACTAGTGTGTTGCATTTTTTAATACTTAAGTAGTAAGGATATGATTTACTTTTCTTGAAATAATCTGATCCTTCCAGCTAAATATTGGCTGCTGGAATACTTGAGGCATCGACGGGATTGGGTTGCGGTATGAGGTATATTATACGAGGGGGTTATTTAATGGTCGACATTCTGATTATTGCCATAACAATTATATTAACAATAACGGTTTTATTATGGCTAGGTGAAGTGAGGAATAAAAGAAGCAATAAAAACTCTTTTGTGAATACTGGTAAAAACTCTTCCAATAATGGACTATTTAGTAAAAACCCTTCCGATGCTGGGTTATTTGGGAAAATTACTGATTTTGTGGACAAGTATTCGTCCGACACAATATCCGGTACAGTCAAAATTGGAAGGTTTCATATAAATATCGGGTATATTTTATTCGCAGTAATTCTTATAGTGGGTACTGTTGTCAGAGTATATGATTTTGGGAACAACCCCCCGGGTTTAAACCAGGATGAGGCGTCGGGAGCTTACGATGCATTCTCACTTGCAGAATACGGAGTTGACAGGAATGGCGATCGTTTCCCTGTTCATTTGGTTTCATGGGGAAGCGGGCAAAATGCTCTTTATGCATATATTATCATACCGTTTATCAAATTGTTCGGACTTACAGAAGTTACAGCATCACTGGGAAACCTTATTTTCGGGATACTAACACTTATACTCCTTTTCTTTAGTGTTAAAATCATCAAAAATATGGAAGTTGCACTGCTTTCAACTTTTGTTCTTGCCATTTCACCATGGCACATCATGCTTTCCAGATGGGGACTGCCAGAGAACATACTTCCTTCGATCGTTATGATAGGCATATTTTTCTGTGCTTTGTCATTTAAAAAACCCTTTTATTTTCTTTTGTGCTCGGCATTTATGGCTTTAAGTCTATATGCATATGGGACCGCTTATATAGTAGTTCCTGGAATTCTGCTTTTATACGGCCTTTATGAGCTATATTTCACCTCAAATAAAAAAGAATGGTTTTTTAAGTATACTAAAGCCTTTTTGGTATTTTTCACAGTATCCATACCGATAATAATGTTTATTTATATAAACGTTATATCGCCAACCACAGAGTCCATCAAGCTGGGGTTCATGACAATACCAAAGCTTGTAGAAACAGGCACGAGATACAAGCAGGTGGTGTTTTTAAGTGGCGATTATCAAAATATTCTAAGTATACT
>JBMOLK010000025.1:17528-23348 GCA_049325575.1 Bacillota bacterium
TCTCTCAAAACTTCAAATATTATTATGGTACGGTCTTCAAGCAGGAAGGTGCCATCTGGAATATAATAAATGAGTATGGCAACATATACCTTGTTAGTAACATCTTCTTTTTCGTAGGCTTTGCTGCAGCTATCTTTGGTACAATTAAATCCTTCATAACAAAAAAAATAAGACCTGATTTTCTGTTCCTTGTATGGTTTGTATTAAGTACTATTCTTGGTATAGTGAATGAAACCAATACAAACAGAATGAATATAATATTTATTCCAATGATATATTTTGTAGGTTATGGAATCTATATGCTTGCATTTATTACAGGCTTTTTTATAAAATTGATTGCAGCTTCCATATCAAAGGTTCCGGAGGTTTTCCCGGTTTATTCCTTTACAAAGGCTTCTGCTATTATTGTTATTGCAGCTGTAGCCTATATTGGTCCATTTAACTCATTTAGCAACTATTACTTCAAAGACTACCAGCATACCATAGGACATTTTTTCCGCAAATCCTTCAAGGAGGCGATAGAGTATACTCAAAAGGAGAATACCCTAACCAAAACCGTGTATGTGTCCAATTTTACCGAAGCGTACGTTTATGTACTCTTTTATACAAAATATGATCCGAATGAATTCTACAAAACGGTTAATTATGCGGTTCCCAATGCAGAGTTCAGGCCGGTCCAATCCTTTGGCAATTACAGCTTTGTTTCTATAGAAGGAAACATTGTTCCACCGGATGATTGCTTCTATATTGTAGAGAATGATAAAGTTCATTATTTTACAGGTAAGGAACCAAAGCGAATTGAGCGTTTTCTAAATTATACCGTACTTGAATTCTAATTTGTCCGCGGTTTTTAATTATAGTGATGGTGGGGCAAAAGGGCAGAAGAATAACGGCGAAAAATAAGCTGAGGCACACTCTCCTCAGCTTATTTATGTATATTTAAAATAATAAAAAGGTCTTAGAACGGCATAAGGCTTGTCCTATTTATTATCACTACTAATATATTTCTTTTTTATATTGGCGATATCCTTTAGTATTCTGGTTGACTCCTTTAAAATTCTTACCTTGCTTCCTTTTACGTCCATCCATCCTCTAAGCGGACACTCCAATATGTTTTTATTTTTTAGCCTTAATATGATTTCAACATCGAATATCCATTTTGAAATAAATGGATGGTTAAAGGTTTGATCAATGATATCCTTTTTGAAAAGCTTTGCACCACATTGAGAGTCATAGCTGTCTATTTTAAGAACAATGCCTACCAAAGAGGCGAATAAACGGCCAAGATAGTGCCTTTTAAAGCTTCTTCTGATCTCACTGCCCAGTTTATATATTCTAGACCCGAATATTCCGTCTATATTACAGCTGAATAGTTGTGAGTATGCTAGAAAGTATTGCACTTCGTCTAGGGGAGTAGAGAGGTCAGCATCCCAAAATCCAATCCAATCCAAGTCATCGTATATGGGTAATGTTTTTGCATGCAGCATACCTTGCCTTACAGCTTCTGCCTTGCCCGAGTTTTTTTCCAGGTTCAAAGCATACATGTTTTCTTTAAGGTTTGTTTTAATAAACTCACATGTATTGTCAATGGAGCCATCATTGACAAAAAGGAAATGATAATTGTATCCTTCAAATTTTCTAAAGTCCAGCCTTTTTTCTTCGTTATAACATGGTATAATCAGTAAGACCTTTTTTTGCATATCACACATATTGACAACCCCGTAAAAATTATTTTAAATTTATATAAATAAGCATTTATTTTAAAGTCAAGGTTAAGAAGTTTTGTAATCAGCCTGGTAATAATACTATCGCATCTTAATGGCCATTTACCTATTCCTTGCTTCTTATTGTTCAATAAACCTGCCTTTTCCAAAAGCTTTTCAAGACCTCTGATAAAGAAAAGTGTAGTATAGAAATAGTGGCATTTAAATACATCAAGGTTATTTCTATGGAGAATGCTTTGTATATATTTAATGTTATATCTCCTGAAGTGCCTCATAAACCTGTCATGATTTGAGAATAAAAACTGATGGGCAGGCAAAGTTATAATTATTTCACCGCCAGGCTTTAGTATTCTTAAGACGGAACTTAGAAAAGACTCCTCATCTTCTACATGCTCCAGGACATCCATCAAAACTACTGCATCAATGCTGTTTTGGGGAACCTGTTCTAATGTCCTGCACTTAACAATACCGTCAACAGAAGTTTCCAGGTTTTCAAAGTTTTTATCAACTGCATAAATGATTTTACTGGTTATTTCTCTAAGCAATTTAGTAAAATACAGGTCTCCGGCTCCTATGTCGGCATAGCAAAAAGCAGCAGGATTAACCCTCAATAAATCCAGTATACAGAAGGCTCTTGAAATCTCCCAAGGATGTCTATTGAATGTATAGTCGTTTTTTTCTATTATATCCATTTATTACTCTCCGGCAAACTTAAAAGATTAAATAATATATATAAGAAAATCTAAATTACATATTATATAGTTATTCTATCAAAAAATTCTATCAAAATGCAAATCAAACTTCATTTATAGTATCTATAAACACAATAATTTATGACTATTGTCGAAAAACAGTTGATTTTATAGTAGTTAAGAAGGATATCTTCCTTAATTGTTATTTAATCATAAATACAATTTACATAAAATTATTGACTTTTCAGCACTTGAAGAATTAAAATTAATTATGCGTATATACCAGCTAAAACATACTGGGGGTGCACCATTTTGGCAAATATGCACATTAAGCCTTTTAAAACAGGCAATGGCAATATGTTAGAAAACTGTTTATCTACTTTTAAGAATGTCATCTACAGCTTATTCCCTCCGCCTTCTACCGATAGCAGCAGAATTAAAAGTGTTATATTATCACCATACATAAGATTAGTTGTTTTTCTTGCAATAAGTTTTATTTTTTTTGACATACTTTTTCATTCCGTTAGAGTAGAACCACAGCGGCCAGTTTTGAATCACTTTGTACATCAGGCCCAAGCTCTTCTGGATGGAAATATTGATATACCAAATCATCTTCCCGATACAGCAATATATAATGGAAAATATTATGTTATTTATCCGCCATTCCCGACACTTATTCTTTTACCTCTGGTTGCGATGTTCGGAATGCGTCTTCCTCTGACAGTTATCTGTATTATAATGACTTTGATTAGCCTATATGCGCTAACATGCATATTTGCTAATTTGAAGATTGAAAAACGATTTATTCCATGGCTCCTGGTAGCTTTCTTTTGGGGAACAGGCTACTGGTATTCACTAAGTTGGAGTGAGGGAGTAGGTTTTTTCGCTCATATAGCAGCTGTAATGACGATGCTGCTTGCCATCAGTGAAAGTATGCGTAAAGGTAGAGGATGGCTGGTGGGCCTTTTTCTCGGTGCGTCTTTCCTCTCACGTCAGCTTAGCATATATTTTACTCTCTTCTTTATAGTTATGCTGTGGGAAAACATCAATTATAATACCGATAAGAAGAAAGTCGTCAATATTCTCTCGTTCTTCTTTACTCTAGGCATAGCAGGACTTATCTATATATCTTATAACTGGTTAAGATTTGGGAATATTTTTGAGACAGGCTACGGCTTCATCGAACTGGGTTCGTTCTGCAGGGAACGGGTTGAAATGTACGGGCAATTCAGTATTCACTATATACCGTTCAATTTTGTTTATATGTTTCTCCAGGGCTACCATATGAATTTCGGAGGCTCCACTAATTTAGCTGTTGAGGGCGTTAATAAATTCGGAACTGCCCTCACATTTGCAAGTCCTTTTGTATTCTTTGCTTTCTGGGCCAAACTAAAAAAGAGTCTTTTATATGCAGCATGGGTTTCAATTATTCTTACAATAATACATCAACTAATGTACTATAATAACGGATGGATTCAATACAACACCCAGCGTTTTACTCTTGACTTCTTACCGCTGCTTATGGTATTGGTAGCATTGGGAACTAAAAAAGTTCCTGGGAAAGTATGGAAACCTTTTATAGTTTTTGCAGTATTCCTTAATGCCTTGACTTTTATGATAATACCAAGACTATAGCTAAATAAACACTGAATGATGACTTTTATTCCTGAAGGAGTTAAGATGGTTACTAACATCAAACACTATATTCAACTAATAAGACCTCATCAATATTCTAAAAATCTGTTTATGTTCCTGCCAGCTTTCTTTGCTTTAAAGATTGCTGATATAGCTGTGATATTAAAGCTATGGCTGGCTTTTGCAATATTCTCACTCATAGCAAGCACAGTATATGTAATTAACGATATACGTGACATTGAATATGATAAAGAACACCCTATAAAAAGGAACAGACCTCTTGCTTCGGGTAAAATACAGGTAAAACATGCAGCATTTACAGCAATTTTATTTGCTTTGACCGGCTTTACCGTTTCAGTTTTCCTGAACATGCAAATGTTTTATCTGGTTGTACTATATTTTATATTAAATATTCTATATTCTGTTAAACTTAAACATATAGCTATAGTAGACATATGTATAATAGCTGTAGGGTTCTGTATTAGAGTTTTTGTAGGTGGGGTAATAGCTGATGTTGAACTGTCCGAATGGATAATTCTTATGACCTTTTTACTTGCAGTATTTCTTGCTTTGGCAAAGCGGCGTGATGATGTTCTCATTTTTTTGAAAAGCGGGGACAAGCCCAGAAAGAATATAGACGGATATAACCTTGAATTTATAGATGCTTCAATGATAATTATGGCATCTGTTGTTATTGTTTCATATATCATGTACTCTGTATCATTTGAAGTTACTTCAAGGCTTCATACTGACAAGTTGTATATAACGGTGCTTTTTGTTATTCTGGGGATACTAAGATACCTGCAGATAACATTTGTTGAAAACAGAAGCGGTTCTCCAACAGAGATATTTTTAAAAGACAGGTTTATACAGTTCTCTGTAGCTGCGTGGTTATTAACTTTTGGGGTGGTAATATATAATGCTGGCTAAAATTTATCTTGTTCTATCCATATTACTTGGGGCTTGCGGGCAAGTAATGTTTAAATTGGGAATTGATAAAACTCATAAGGAAAATCTACAATTCTATTTGGAGTTAATGCTGAATAAATGGATAATACTTGGGTTCTTTAGCTATGGTGTTAGTTTCCTTTTGTGGATGAGAGTCCTAAAGTTTTATGATGTCAGCTTTGCCAGGTCCTTTACCAGTATAGGGTATATCGTCACCTATATACTTGCCATTTTTCTGTTGGGAGAAGAGTTAACAATAAGACGATTAATGGCAATAGCTTTAATAACTGGAGGAGTATTTTTATTAAAGTAACTGCAAAGCTTATTATAAACTGGATATTATGACTTAAGATAGGTGGAATGTATATGATTAATTTGGCTGTAAAATATGCTCTGTTTGCTGCCGTATCAACGGTGGGTAACTTGTTGACACAACACATGGTCCAAATATTTGTACTGCATACATTTATGGGGAGATACAGCATATATCCTGCCATCTTTTTAGGTACCCTTGTGGGCCTTGTAATAAAATATACCCTTGATAAAAGATTTATATTTTTTTATAATACAAAGAATCAGGCGGAAAATGCCGGAAAATTCTTGCTGTATTCATTTATGGGAATATTTACGACACTTATATTCTGGTTTTTTGAACTTTTATTCAATTCATTGTTTGAATTTGATCTGGCAAAATATATAGGAGCTGTTATAGGCTTAACTATAGGATATGTATTAAAGTATAACCTTGATAAGAAGTTTGTATTTAAGAAATTTGTTTAGGAGGTTTTTTCATGAAAGTTTTGGTTACAGGCGGCTCGGGG
>JBMOLK010000026.1:0-23073 GCA_049325575.1 Bacillota bacterium
TGTTTACTGCAAAAGGACTGTTTTTAAGTAAAGCCCCAATATATCCGTTAATATTGAATATATATCCATTGTTCCCATTACACAGACAAGCCTCTATTTCTCTTTTAATTGACAGTTTTAAATTAATATCAATATCTTCTTTTATATTTAGCTCGATAAGTATTACCTGAAAAGATCTCCAGTTAATATCAAGCTTATATAATTCCATTCTCTTATTAATAAGTTTTAGGTCAGCCTGGCCTGACACAAGATGCTCTATTATTCTTTCCTTAGAGACCGTAACACTCTCGTTTAAAGCCTCCATTATTTTTCTTTCGTTACTTATAGAATCAAAAGCCTTTCTTACCTTATCTGAAAGCTCTTCTTTGTCAATTGGTTTTAGAACGTAGGCCTCAACTCCAAAGTCTACTGCCCTCTTTGCATATTTAAAATCCGAATAACCGGTAAGGATAATTATTTTACATCTAATACCGTTATTGTTAAGCTCTTCAATCATCTGAAGGCCATCCATACCCGGCATCCTTATGTCCACAATAATCAAATCCGGTCTTAACTCGGTTATTTTAAATATACCATCCTTACCATTAACAGCATCACCACATATGTAAAAACCACATTCTTCCCAATTAATTATTGTCTTTAGCCCTTCTCTTATAATTGGTTCGTCATCCACGATCAATACCTTAAACATATCATACTACTCCTTTATTGGTATAAACACGTCTACCCTTGTGCCCTTATCCTTCTCACTGTTTATTTTAAGGCCATAGCACTCCCCATAGTAAAGCTTTATTCTCTGGTAGACATTTCTTAAACCTATACTCTTACTCATAAAATCATCCGGTTGGTTTAAGGATTCCCTTATATCCATTAACCTGGCAGAATCTATCCCTACTCCATCATCTTCAACGGAAATCTTTATTATACCGTCACTTTCCTCCAAACTTACAAAAACCATTCCCGTATCCTCTTTATATTCAAGTCCGTGAATTACTGCATTTTCAACCAGGGGCTGAATAATCAGGGGCAATACCTTATATTTGTTTATATCATCGCTCATATTGATTTTGTAATTAATCTTCTCTCCAAACCTGAATTTCTGAATTGTCAGATAGCTTTTGACCAGGTCAATCTCTGTCTCCAGGGTTACAGGCTCACTCCCCTGCTCTAAGTTTCTCCTTAATAGTTTGCCTAACAGCATTATTATCTCTGCAATTTCAACTTCTCCGTTGCAGTGGGCTTTCATTCTTATAGTTTCCAATGCATTGAACAAAAAATGCGGATTCATCTGGTTTGACAACATATTCAGCTTTATTTCCTTTTGCTTTATAATCAATTGTTTTTTATGAAGATTAACTTCATACACCTGATGCATGAGAGCCTTTATGCTTTCTACCATTGCATTTAAGTCCTTGGATAACTGCCCTATCTCATCCTCGCCTTCCATTATGGTACAGGCATCAAAATTTCCCTGTGCAACACTATGCATCTCATCGCTCAAATGCTTTATCCTTCTGCTAAACATGGCTGAAGAGATGAAAATAAGTATTAAAGACAAAAGTAAGCTTGAAGTTATGATGGAAAACCCCACAAGGCTTATTCTGTCTGCATCCTTCATAATACTGTCTACAGGAAAAATCGATATTATTTTAAATTTATTATTACACTCACCAGGCTCAAAGGTTGTCACAATAATCTTTGAAATCTTGCCTTTGTAATCGGTTTGTATTGTACCGTTATAGTCCCTAATATACCTGTTTATACTAAGATCAGCAATACCAGAGCCCACAAGTCCTGTGTCCTTGGCTGCAATTATATTACCTTTATCATCCGTAATAATAGTCTCAAAGGGTTCTTCTTTTAGAAGAGAGTTAAGATAATTCATATCAATATCTATAACAAGTATTCCAAGGGCGTTATTGTTAGTCCCGTTTATTACCCTGGTAAGACTTAGGTAATAACTATTTCTCATTTCATTATAAATATAATTCCATGATATCTTTCCATTATTGTCGGAAACTTCTTTATACCAGCCAGATTTCAATATTTCATTTGGAATTCTCATTATCCTCCAGTTGTTTAGCATTGTATTGTTAAAGGTATAAACCCGTATTCCATCAATCTCCTCGTATAAAGCGCTGTACTGATCAAACTCGGAATACCCCTTGTATGATTTTACTACTTCCCATGTTGAGGAATATTTTCTTGATAATAGTTCCTTTAGCTGCTGATCTACATAGAACTTTTTTGATACGTCTGTGGGAACCTTCAGAATATCTGCAGTTCTTTTCTTAATTCTTTCGACATTTAGAGAAGCTTCTTTTATTGCATGGTTTAAAGCCATATTCCTCATACCGCTTGTGAGTATCAAGCCAACTGTAAGCACAGGTAAAAATACTAAAAATATATATGATATTAATAGTTTGTTTTTAACATTTACGTTATTAAACTTTTTTGTTAATAGCCTTTTTATTCCCATACTAAAACCTCTAGCAAAAAAACAGCTGTGGTCTAAAATATACAGAGTTTGCAATTTAGGAATGCTGCAACAACTTCATGAACACCAGTTATAACAATTGATATGATCTATTAAAAAGACAATTGCATTGACGACAATGACTTCTGTATTCCTGTATACTAATTATATCAATTTTTTTATACTTCTGCATTAAAAAAAGAGACAGACTACTATTTATTAGTCCATCTCTTTACTTTACTATTGACGCGAGCAGTCAACTGCTGCTCTTTTTCTTGTATTCACTTACGTAAGATTTAAATGTTTCAAAATCAAGTTTAAACACAATAGCTACTGCAATTATAAACTTACTGTTTCTTTGAACGGTACGCTTGCTTACCCCGGCTGCTTTTGCCAAATCTTCCGCCGGCAAACAGTGTTTCTCATTAAGTTTACCAAACAGCCTTTCGTCTTCTGATAATATCCTTGCTATTCTAATTGAGGACTCTCTTGCATCCTTGTGTTTTGGAACATATTCCACCAGATCTTCAAGGGTTATGCCAAACTGCTCCAGCATCTTCTCAAAGCACTCCATTTCTTCCTTATACTCTACCTTGTGAAACTGCTCCTCCGAACCGGCACTTAAATACTTCTCTTCAAAGCTGTGATCCTCTTCATCAAGATATGCAAAAGGTAATACCTTGTTCTCTTTTGAATTAGCTCTTAAATAGTCTATTACCCTTCTTTTTACAACTACTCCTGCAAAGCTCATGAAGTTATGGTATTTTTTCTCATCAAACTTATCTATGGCTTCGTTAAAAGCACTTAATGCCACACTATATTCTTCACTGTTTTCAGGCACAATAAATCTACCCAGAGTCACCGATACCTTATTCAGTATAAAAGGCTTAAATTTATTGATAAAGTTATTTCTTAAGGTAAAATCGCCGTTCTGGATTTTCAATACAACCCTATTAATTTTTGATTCGTTTTCATTTATAGCTTCGTCTGATCCCTTCCTCTTGCCTTTGAAGGATTCTATCTCCATTAACTAACCTCTCCCTACAATATAAGAGTATGTATAAAAGTAAAAAGTGCAAAATCAAAATCATATCTAAATACCTTAGAACATTCTTTACGAATTAGTTATCGGCAAATACCACTCCTAAATCAATAGCTAATATTTTTCTATTAAGTTTTACTCAATATCATCTACAATTACAAACACAGGTTTTTCACTTACATCTAGTGTTACGCTTCCATTTGCTATTATCAGGTTTTCACTGACACCATCGGTATCCCCATTTACCATTGTAACCAGGTCAGCTTGTGCGGGCGAGCCTGCCAAGCTTAATTCATATCCGCTAACGGTTTTTCCGCTGCCTGTAGGACACCAAATTACATAACCCCCCCTGCTTCCGTTTAATTCTTTAAATTTATATATCCAAACATCCGGATTGCCCGATGGCTGTTCTCCTGTGTAAATCATTCCCGAAAGCCTGTTTCTTAAGGTGTATACATAGTACCAGGAGGGTTTGGGTGTCCAATTGCCCTTAGGCCCCACAAGACCGCAGCTGTTGTACTTTGTAGTACTATTAGGATCAACATCCCTTAGCATATACATGGCAACCCGGTCGATGCCGGCAGCAAAGCTTGCCAGATATCCTCTTACAATCCATTGACCCTGTACTTCTAAAGAAGGTGCACTTTGAGTTGTATTTGGGTTAGTATCCCATCCAAATTCGGTAAGCCACAGTTCTTTTCCAGGAAGGTGTTTATTCCTGTAATCTACAAGCTCTTTAAGCTTATCCTTTAATTTGTCCTCCTCAGGGCTTATACCTTTGGTACCGTTGGTTGAATAGTGATGGATATTTATGACATCAGAAGCAAATTTACCGTCATCCCGGTTAAAATCAAACCAGAATTTCATAGCTTTAAGATAATCAATCCTGATACCTGCCAGCCCACCCATGACAAGCTTGGCATCAGGGTCAGCATTCTTTACTCCCAGTGTACTGCCCATTTTCAGGTTGTGCCCGTCATAGTCAGCACTGGTCATGGCAGCAAGTTCGTATGGATTAAAATAATCTTCCCTTGACCCCCACCACATATCGGGTTCATTCCAGTTTTCAAAGTATTTAATCAGATTTAAACCCGATTTTCTCGGTTGATCTGGAGCAAGCTTTAAATTGGCGTCATTAACGGCCACTGAAGCATACCTTGCAGCGTACTGGTACATATGGTCTGCATGCTCTGCGTATGAAAAAGGATCTTCAGGGTTCTCTCCGGCTAAGACGGGTTTGTTGTTCAGTTTGTTCTGGTCATAACCTGTAAGCCACATGACACTTCGCTGAATACATGGGGAAATAACTATGCCTGAATTGTAAAGGCCGGTATAGTAATTATCAAAAAACCAATAACCCCCCCCTGCATAACTGGGGTTCCACTTGTTCTGGTTGTTGGGATAACCTGGATAACTGGAACTGCTTTGATCGGCTTCGTCCCATGCCCAATTATGGTATTCACGCACAAAGCCTGCAACCCTTATTTTATCCAGCGGGTCATCTATAAAAGCGTTGATTCCCACTGCCTTATCAACGGTTATATTACGTGATACAGCATCAGGCGTAGGGGAAGGTGTGGGAGCTGGCCCAGCAGGATAGCCATAAATAACAATTTCGTTAATTGCCGAAGTATCTGCTCTTGATACTTGTAGATAACGTGTTACTATACTATTGGTATCATGTTTTTGCCACACACGGTATTTATCGGTATTCATTGTGAAGAGCTTTGTCCAGTTAAAAGGCTTTCCATATGAAAATGTCACTGTGCCAATACCTGTGTAGTCATAGACATAAATTGATGTCACAACATAGTCTCTTCCGAGGTCTATAGCAGCATTGGATGGTAGATACCATGTTTTATAGCCTACAGACCATGTAGTGGTACAGTGATTTACAGGCGGATCTCCAACTGCATCCTGTTCATCCACCAACAGTCCTGCATCTCCTTGTGCCACCTCGTTTATAACCATATCAGGGTTTAAAGTCAGCTTGTAGGGTGTTGTCGTAATATGGCTTGGAGTAGGAGTTGCCGTTGGTGTAGGTGTAGGTGTAGGAATCAGTGATTGCTTTGGAAAGGAAAGTATAATACGGAGTAAGAACCTTCTCATCAATGTATAATCTGTGCTGTTTATATTTCCGTCCCCGTTAACGTCTGCAGCCCACATATCGTCTTCAACAGGGAAATCATCTATTATGTTTAGCAGATATCGTCTCATTAGTGTATAATCCGTACTATTCACCACCAAATCACCGTTAACATCACCAATTGGTAGTATACCAGATACCGGCAAAGGAGTATTCTCTGCATATACCGTTTTCCCATAAAGCGGTTTAAATCCACACAGGTTTGTAAGTTGTATAAATAACACTAATACCAGTAAACTCAATATAAGCCTCTTAAAATTACCCATCACCAATTGCCCCTTTATATAAAATTTAAATTTATTAAAACCTATTAATAATCCCCAGTAAATACCTTCTTACCAAAACATAGTCAATTGAGTCAATCTTCCCGTTACTATCTACGTCAGCAGCGTATTCACCCATTTCTGAAGGAAACCTGGTAACAGTCCCCAGAATATACATGCCAATCAAAGAATTATCCGTTGAATTAACCAGCCCGTCCCCGTTAACATCTCCATGTTTAAACGCAGTATTGACACTTATAATTTCAACAGCATCACATGGCCATCTCCAGGCATTGCAGAGCTGCCGGCGGCATAGGCTGCATGCTGGTTCACATAGGCATTATCCTCGTAAGTAGAGGGGTCATCTTTAGCGGCAGAGAACCTCCACCCGGTTACATTTGTTTCAAACACTAGAACATACCCATTATTCAAAAGATGTTTGATCTCAAGAAGACTCCCGCTGTCAGGGTCTTTTACAGGAGTGTCCGTCTCATCCCAGATTTCTACATAGCCATATTCATCAATCCTGTAATTTAAAGCATTACGCCAAATATTACCGTCCGTAGGCCATTCCTGATAGCTTTTGGGGTCAGATATATCATCTTGATATGGAAACTCGCTCCACTTGGCTGCACCGCATTTATAGAACAGATTATAGGCGTTATAAACAGACATGATAAAGTTCTCGCCAACGTTTGTAAGGTTAAAGGTCCACTTGGGAGAAAACTTCAAGCTGTTATCAGCATCATTCTTTACATCCCACCCTAATGCGAGGCCAAACATATGTGTAAGCTGATAATATGTAGTACTAAAAGCAGCACAAGAACCCAGTGTTCCCTGATCCCCAATAGGCGGAAAGGATTTAAGCTGGCTATTATCTACCGATGATGGAAGAATGTTGACTGAAGTGTCTGTAGAATATGAATAAAGGCTTGGCTCTTTTTTCCTTGCATTCTCATGGATACGTTGAAGCCCCAGCTTGTTAGGACGCACTTCTTTAGAACGGAACATGTTATTTTTAATCCAGTCCAAGTTTTCTGTTCCCACTTCTCCAAGGCCGGATTTGAAGTCTCTTACTTCAATATTGCTTTTACCTGTTTTATATGATGATTCGTCTATAGAGTATAAACCATAGCTTTGTGTAGTGATAATTAAAACGAGAATAGAGCATACTAAAACCTTTGAAAAGAAAATATTCAATATCCCTTTACCCAGCATTTCAACTCCCCTGTAAGAAAACATCCCAAACAAAAATACTTGCTCTAAAGGATGTCTTAAAAAATATTATATTATTCTTTAAGGTAGTCCCATAACTATAATATACCATAATTATGGTATTAAATCAACAAACGCCCCCAAAGCAAGCTTACAAGCTAATCCTTGAAACTTCAGCTTTCACCATAAAGATGGAACTGTAAAAGCAGATAAACTTGATAAGTCCGCCATTTGTATCAAATTAGCGGAGCAACTCATATGTCTATCTTTACAGTTGGTTATCTCTAGAAAAAGAACTTTCACACCTTATATTCCTATGATAGTACAAAATCCCGCCCCTAGAGGGTACGGGATTTCATCCTGTTCTATAGTATCGGAATTTTGGTATCTGTTACCTTTAATGTATATTATAACCAAATATCCTTTTTGCTTTTTCCAGGTAACCAAAGGCATTTGCAACATGAGCATTCTCCAGGACAATACACTCCCCTCCAATAGCCTCCCTCAAGCTGTCTTTAAGATAACTTCCCATTTTGTAATCCAAGACACAAACTCCGCCCCCGTACAGCAGTGTATACTTTATCTTTCCTTTTTCGCTTAGGCTTTTAACTTTATTGTTTATCAGTGTTGAGATGGTATTTGACAGTTGAACAAGGTTCTCCTCAAACATACTTATTATATTGTACGTTTCCCCTGTCTCAAGATCAAATTCACCCTTGCGGAGCTTTCTCCTTACAGCCATGTCAATATCAAACCTGTCAGCAATCGTATTGTGCCTTTCGCGCAAAAAATCAATCACCGGCTGTTTAGCTCCTGCTATTCCCATATCTATACCCATGCAGAGTTTTTGCTTGTACTCAGGAAATATTTTTCCATCTCTGTCTTCCTTAAACGTAAGGGCAATTATCTCACTGGTAAATTCCCCAACTTCCACACCGAGAATTGTGCGGTCAATAAGTTCTTCTTTCTTAAACATCTGCTGTCCGCCAGAGTTCAGTATGGTTTTATAAAGTGCACCTATACCTTCTATCTCTACATCTACACCAGTTATATCAAGCTCTACTTCAATATTAAAGCTTCCTCTAAAAATAACCTTATGCTGCCCAATAAACTGTCTAATAAACTCTTCCTTTCCACTCCTAAACTGAAGAAACGGAAGCCCGGTTACAATTTTAACCTGCTTAAAAGCTTTTCCCCGGTCGACCCCCTGTGACTCTATAACTGCAACAGCCAAAGATGCCAGCATACAAACAAGTAGCACCTCATCACCAGCTTTAAATTTTCCAATAGCTCTCTCCTTTACATTAACGCCTTCCATTTCTTTCGCAAGGCTTCCCGCATAGAATCTTCCCAATGCTCTTTTATTTATGGTATCTTTATGGTTCAGGGTTATTTCTACATCCAGTGAATCCTTTAATGCTTTTTTGCTAAACTCCAGCATTTCCAGCCCCTGGTCATAATCCCTGTATGGAGAAATTACTGTTGGAATTATTATTGGCTCCTTCCCTTCAACTGCTGTTATAACTGTATTGTTACCCCCATCAATACCTAATATCATGGTCATGCCATTCTCCCCCACTTCATCAATGTCTGGTCCTCTGCGGCTAACAACTACCTTCAACCATCCATAATTGTCCGACCTTCAAAAGCAGCTCCTCTATAGAGCTTTCCTCACTTATATCGATATACTTACCCCCTGGATATTCATATGTAAAGCTGCCCGGGTATATGGTGTAAGAGCCGCAATCGGTTCCGTCAGTTTGTTCCTTTTCTTCATTGTAAACAGGACAGATTATTCTTTTATCATAGATTCTGTGAAGACAGTTGCTGCAGCATTGAAGAGCTCCCTTGCTCTGCATAAGCAGGTTCCATTTCTGGTGAGGCCTTAAAAAATATGTGTCTTCTCTCTCTAAAATCCTTAGAGCACCGATTCTCACAAGTGATAAGAGAAACAATCTATCGTTTTCTACATGGATTTTTATCCGCTCTGTATCATCGTTCCGTTTATTTTTAGAGTCCTTTCCACCTGAAATGATGCCTTTCCTGGAATCAAATACAACTGCATTAATTCCCGCTTTTGCGGCTTTAAAAGCCTCTTTTTTTGCGGCTTCTACACGCATGCTCCACTCCCTGGTACTATCCTTTTCATATAGGTATTCATTTCCTATTATTACTGCTGCAGCACCTCTTATGGTTTTAGCTTCCCATACAGTCCCACTGCATATTATTATCGCCTGCAGCGGCATCTGAGGATCCTTTTTTAGCTCCCCATCCCCGGGATCATATAACAGTCTATTCTGCTCGCTAAAATTTACTTTTGTCTGTGGTACTTCAGCTTCACCAGGCTCTACGTAAATCGAAAGTGCTTTTTCCAAATAGCTCAATGCATTGGCCGTATGGGGATTCTCAACAATAGAGCTTATTCCTCCAATCAGTTCCTGGGTACTCTCTTTTAAAAAATTACCCATCCTGTAGTCTAGAACGCACACGCCACCCCCAAAGAGCAGCGTATGTTTTATCTTTCCTTTCTCACCTGCACTTTTGACTTTGTTATTTATAAGATTTGATAATAACTGAGCCAATTGAAGCAGATGCTCCTGAAATAATTCAACAATATTTAATGTGTCTCCGCTTTCAAGATCGATTTCCCCTCTTCTTTGCTTCCTTCTTAAAGCAACATCAATCCCGTATCTATCTATAACGGTATTAAACTTATCCCGAAGGTAGTCAATTACCGGCTGCTTTGCATTTGCAATCCCCATGTCTATGCCCATACAAAGTTTTTGCCTGTATTCCGGTAAAATCTTTCCCTCCTCCGTCTCCTTAAATGTTAAAGCAATAATTTCGCTGGTAAACTCCCCTACTTCTATTCCTAGAATGGTCCGGTCTATAAGCTCCTCTTCCTTGTAAAGGTATTCTCCGGAGTCATTAAAAATCAGCCTTCTTAGTGCCCCTGCCCCTTCCATTTCCACTTCTACATCAGAAATATCAATCTCCACCTCAATATTATAGCTACCTCTAAAAATAATTTTGTGGCATCCTAAAAACTGTTTGGAATAATCAAGTCTATCGCCTTTATACTGAAGGCAGGGGAGTCCTGTCACCATTTTTATCTGCTCTGACACTTTTCCTTTCTCCACCTTCCGTGTTTCTACCAAAGAAGCAGCCAGAGAAACCAGCATACACACGAGAAGACTCTGATCCCCCTTCTTTGTCTTCCCTATATTTCTCTCTCTTATATTTATTCCTTCCAGCTCTTTTGCCAGTTTGCCTACATAAAACCGTCCCAGCTCTTTTCTTTGTCCTTCATTCTGGTAATTTAATACGACTTCGGCGTCCAGGCAGTCTTTTAGCGGCTTTCTGTGATACTCCGGCATTTCAAGGCCCTGATCATAGTCGCGGTAAGGCGCCAATATTGTAGGAATTATCAAAGGCTCTCTTCCTTTTAAAGCTGTAATTACAGTGTTATTCCCCCCATCAATACCTACTATTAACATTTAAAGCCCTCCTATACACTATAGCTATAGTCTCATATGTTCGAACATACCATTCCGTTATTATTAATAGATGCCTGTACCATCGATTTTATTCCTATTTCCTGAAAATATTAACTAATAAAATTACATAGAAAAAACCGGACTTAGAAGTCCGGCTGTAAAATATAAGGAAGGATTTTCAGTATTCCTACTGTACTCCTACTGGTCTGCAGGAAACTTGGTAATTATCTTTAATAAATATCTTTTCATCAAGGTTAAGTCGGTTGAGTTGATAACACCATCAGCATTGACATCTGCTGCTTTTTCCCCATTCTGCCCAGGGAGTGCAGTAATAATTCTCAAAACATATCTCTTCATCAAGGTGTAATCAGTTGAGTCAACAGTGCCGTTTCCATCTACATCACCGTAAATAACAGTCGGCGTAGTTGAACTGGTATCAACAAATCCGGCCAGGGCATATATTAATGCACCATTCCAGTTTATTGCTATCTCGTTTGTCTGATAACTTGCTTCTACATCTACCCAGTCTTTCGCTCCGGGCCATCCGCCTCCAACTAAGTAGCCGGGCCAAGGATCTGCTATTGAATCGCCTCCTGCACGCCTGTCATGGGGGAACATAGGCGGATTAATTCCAAGTCCGGTTACAAAAGACCTGTTGTAATAGTTTCTTCCAAACAAGTGGTCGATTGCACTTAAAGCAGCATTTAAGTATGCACTTTTTGGAGACAGCCTGTTTGCTATTTGAAGCACCATAGTCTGTCTTGCAACGGTTCCGTTACATCCCCAATAATATCTGGTTCCAAGGGTTCTTCCGTACCCATGGCTGTTTGCAGTTGTAACTATGGAATCTGCTGCTGATATAAGGTCTCTCTTTATTGAGTCAACCATGGACTGATTTCTTCCTGCTTTACTTGATAAAATATAAGTAAACATGCCTAGGTTTTTAACGTTGCCCCAGTCAAAATCTGTGTCTATTTTAGGGGAAAATCTGCTCGCCATAGTTTCAAAATCACTTAAATATGTACTGTCTCCAGTTGTTTCCCACATTTCAGCTGCAGCCCACAGCCTGTCATCACCGTCAGATGTGTCATACCCCCCTGTTGAGAAGCCGCTCTGGTTTGGACTTTGGTTATTGGGATTTGCTTTTAAGTATGCATAGCTTACTTTTGCAGCATTAAGACACTTTTCTGCATATGCAGCATCATATGGCTTGAATATTCTGGCCGCCATAGCTGTCATTGCTACAAAATCCGCAGTTGCAGCAGTTCCAAAAGGTGTGAAATACCTTTCGGTAGTCTCATTCTCGGGCATAATAAAGCCGCCAAAGCTCTTTGTTGATAACTTATGGCTGACCTTACCGCTTCCATCAGGATACTGCATGGTTAAGAGCCAGTCTATTTCAAATTTCATCTCGTCAAGAAAATCAGGTATTGAATTTGAGCTTTCCGGCATAGTTAACGGTATTTTTTCAATTTTATCCTTAAAATGCTCCCATGCCATAAACATTGAACCAACTGTGATGCCTGCATTAACTACGTATTTGTTATAGTCTCCCGCATCATGCCATCCCTTTGTTCCATCCCTGATTGTATGCTGTCCTGTGATATAGTCCATATATGCATCCTTTGTGTGACATGCAGCATGGGCAAAAGTATTTCCGTTATATGTAGCTGATACAGCTGTTCCGCAGCGCCACAGATACATTCCCAGCATAGATACTTTATATGCATCGTTATATACATCATTTGATATTTTGAAGTTTACACTCTTTCCGACATTGGGTACAGCAAGGTAATAGGTTCCTGCTTCTGTAACAGTGGAAAAATTAGCAATATAGACCTGCTCGCTTGTATCGGAATTCATCATTGAAGTAGGTGTTCCTGTATAGACAATTGTTCCATCTTCTTTTACAACATGAAAGCTTGTGCAGCTTGCAACGATAGTTGCCTTCTTATCATGCGAAGGTAAATATCCTATTGAGTTTAAGCGTATTCTGGAATCTAACTGATAGTTTCCGGTTAACACTGCTCCAAAAACTCTTGACCCGTTTGATACCGGCAAGATTGCTCCGGTAACACTTAGCAGTACAACAGCCAGAAAAATTGATATTATACGGTTCTTACAGCTGCTTCCTGTATTGATTTTGCCTACTCTAATTCTACTCATTCTGCTTATTACCTCCTATAATCCTGTTCTTTATACTTTGTAACTTACTTTGTTAAGCTTTCGTATCTTTATAAAATACTAACTTAACATCCCTCCTCGTTAATTTATAAGCAGGGTCTTTTTCTCCCCCCCCTTTCAGTCTTTTATTTATAGTAAAAATCTCACCTCCATTAGAGGTGCTTTATTTTCTTCTCATCTATTGATTTTGCTTTATATATAAATTGGGAAATAAAGTTTGTAATATGGCTTTATAATCGCAGTATAAGTATCTGAAGAGTTTGCTGTGTCATAAGCTATAATAGATTTAAATCAACGATTTAACTTATTAAATTAATTATATTATATTACGTTTATTCATAGTATTCAATGACTTATTATAATATTAGTTGATTTTATTAGTACTATTGTTTGGCTTTTCATAAAAAAGCCCCCCTCATTATCAACAGCTATTAAAAACCCCTTAACTTATGTTTTTTGATCCTAATAATTTGTGTCTCCTATTCTTTAGAATTTTTATGAGTTTTGTGAATCAATATTAATACTAAATTAAATATATTCTGTTAAGATTTAACTTTTTCGTAACCTATTCCTAATAATTCTCTTATATAATTGAGTCATAACTAGTAAGCTATTGAAATATTCGCAGCACTTACACAGCAATCTAGGAAACAAATTACAAGGAGGTAGATTACTATGAAAAAGTTGCTAGTTTCAAGTCTTTTAATTGTTTGTGTATTATTATTGGGAGTGGCTGCACCTTTGCCGTCCTACTCCCTTAAGGCAAACCCTGTACCGCCTGAACCTTTTGCAGGAAATTCAGTTTTAGATCATTTTCACGGCGCAGAAATAATTTCACAAGAAACAAAGGTTAATCTGGCATTTGGCAGCTCTTACAAAAAGATCACGCTGCTAAGATCAGACAACAAATACCCTTTCATCCGTGTGGAAGACACTTTTATTAGAACAACCGGTGTCAACAGTGCCGCATCAGAGAGAATACTGGATAGTAAAGCCATGGTCGCAGATCATATAATTGTCAAGCTCAAACCCGGTATACAAAGTGAGCACCTTGATTCTCTTGCGGGTGAATTGGGAGGTTCTATCAGAAGAAAGCTTAGTCTATCGGAAAGATCTTATCTTATGAGCTTTAATAATTACAATGATAGCAATGAAATATATAAAATAATTGATATGCTAAGTAAAGATGATATGGTGGAATATGCAGAGCCTGACTATATAGCTTTTGTCAGTGAAATCCCTGATGATCCGGACTTCCCATATCTCTGGGGATTTAATAACTTGGGACAGACAGAAGGTACTCCCGATGCAGACATTGATGCTCCTGAAGCCTGGGATATTGCAAAAGGAAGCCGGAACGTGGTAGTGGCTGTTTTGGATTCAGGTATAGACTATAATCATCCGGATCTTATAGAAAACATGTGGAGAAATCCGGGAGAAACTCCGGACAATGGAATAGACGATGATCAAAACGGCTATATTGACGATGTTTACGGCTGGGACTTTGTCAATGATGACAATGACCCTCAGGACGATAATGAATACGGACATGGGACTCATGTTGCAGGAACAATCGGTGCAGTAGGAAACAACGGTCAAGGGATAGCTGGCGTAAGCTGGAATGTCAGCCTCGCCGCATTAAAATGTTTTGATAAATATGGGGGTGCACAAAAGTCTGATATCATAGAAGCTTTAAACTACGCAGTCAGAATGAGAATGCCTATCACCTCAAACTCCTGGTCAGCAGCATTCTATTCCCTTGCACTGGAAGAAGCATTTAAAAAAGCCGATGAAAACGGGATACTTAGCATCGTTGCAGCAGGTAATTTCGCCAGTGATATTGAACTGTATCCTAAGTACCCGGCATCATTCACTTTTCCCAGCATCATCTCTGTAGCCTCAACAGGTCACACGGACAATCTTTCATGGTTTTCAGACTATGGAAAAAACTCCGTTGACCTTGGTGCACCCGGGGAAAACATTTATAGTACAAATCCTGACAACCAGTATAGATTTCTAGACGGTACCTCAATGGCAACCCCACACGTAACAGGGGCAGCCGCACTTATTAAGTCAATGAACTTTGACTTATCAAACCTAGAAATCAAAAAGCTTATTCTCGACAATGTTGACCCGGTTGAATCACTTAACGGTATCACTGTTACCGGGGGACGGTTAAATGTATATAACATAGTAAAGAATGTTCCTATGCCTGCAGCAACACCTGCACCTGGTAGTATCACGGTCAAGATGTATAACTTAAGCAGTCAAAGTTTAACCAACAGTATCCATCCTTACTTTATGCTTACTAATACAAGCAGTGAAGGGATAAAGCTATCAGATGCCAAATTAAGATACTACTACACAATAGACGGTGATAAAACGCAAAAATTCTGGAGCGACTGGTCTTCTATAGGAAGTCAAAATGTAACAGGAAGTTTTATAAGAATGCCTTACCTTTCTTCAAAAGCGGACTATTACCTTGAGTTGGGTTTCACAGATAGTGCAGGCTTTCTATCCCCTGGTGAATCGGTATCACTGCAAGTCAGATTTTCTAAGGAAGACTGGTCAAATTATGATCAATCCAATGACTTTTCATTTAGTCCTGCTGCTTCTTACTTCGAGAAGTGGGATAAGGTGACTTTATATATAGGTGACTCTATAGTTTGGGGCAGCGAGCCTTATAAACAAGAGCCGACGTTATCGCCAACACCTACTCCTACGTTTATACCGACACCTTCAAGCACCCCAACACCTTCCACCCCCCCTGCATACCATAATATAACTGTTAGTATGTATAATTCCAATAAACAGGGTACAACAAGCGGTATAAGCCCCTATTTCCTCCTGACCAATACTGGCAGTTCATCAATAAGGCTTTCAGATATTAAATTAAGATACTACTACACAGTAGATGGTGAGAAAATGCAAAACTATTGGTGTGACTGGTCATCCATAGGAAGTCAAAATATAACGGGAAGCTTTGTAAAAATTCCTTCTCATTCTAAAGGAGCTGACTATTACCTTGAAGTGGGATTTACAGACGCCTCCGGATATCTTAATTCCGGTGAGTCGGCAACAATACAGATGAGATTTTCTAAAGCAGACTGGTCAGATTACAACCAGACAAATGATTTCTCCTTTAATTCATCTGCAGCCGGCTATGAACTCTGGAACAAAGTCACGGTATATGTTTCAGGCTCTTTAGTGTGGGGCAGTGAACCGTAGAACTTATCAACTTACGCCAAATAGTAAAAAACTCGGGTACCCGTAACGGATACCCGAGTCTCTTTATTTAGAGATAACGAACTGTAAAGATAAACATATAATTCGCTCCGCTAATTTGATACAAATGGCTTGCCTATCTTGTTTATCTACTTTTATAGTTCGATTTCTATATATGAGGATTAAAAAAACTGGATAAACACCCTACTGCACTGCAACCGGAAATACTTTTATAATACCAAGTACATATCTTTTAATTAACGTAATATCAGTAGAGTTTACGCTTCCACTTGAATCAACGTCTGCAGCCTTAAGTGCATCACCTGTAAGATCAGCAATTCTAAGAACGTGCCTCTTTGCAAGCGTATAGTCTGTTGAGTTGATGCTACCGTCATTATTTATATCTCCAAGTGTAATATTTACCGGAGTAGGTGAAGGTGATACCCCGCCCTTTGGATATACTCCAAACTCAAATATGGAGTTACCCCACTGGGTCGCTCTTTGCATACAGTAAATTCTTACATATCTTCCCTTACCGCTTAATGCAATATCGTCAACATCTCCATTTCCACTTAAATTCGTATAGATATCAACCCAGGTATTGGCATCATCGGACACCTGTATCTTATATTGTCTTGCATACGCAGTTTCCCATTCGATATATACTCTCTCTATTTCATAGCTAGCTCCAAGGTCCACATAAATAAACTGCGGGTCACTGTATTGGGATGCCCATCTTGTTCCGATATTCCCGTCCACCGCATTCTCCGGTACATTAGCACCTGCCTCTGTAGATGAAGCAACTACAGGCTTTTTAAGTGCAATATTTCCTTCAGGAATACCTATTACCGGAGGGGGTGTTGTAGGCTCTTTAAGCATTGAAGCAGGACGAACCGCAATATTCTTTACGCTGTGAGGGTCTGTAATGCAAACCTCCAATCCCCATCCTCTAAGAGTATCAAATGTTCCATCTGTAGTCATATCAAGGAATGTTTGTGGTTGGTTACCTGGTCCCCATGACCATGCCAGATATCCAATCTCATTTAAGTGACACTGCTCCAATATTGTTTTATATGGTATAGCACCATTGGTGGTTGCCTCCCATTGATGTCCAAATTCTCCGACAATCAGAGGCAATCCCATATCAACAGACTGTTTTATTTCATCAATAACTCTTTGATCACTGTAACCCCACATATAAGGCCACCACATATGTACCGAAAACATAAGATTGTGGTCAGGGTCAGCATTTATAAGGTAAGGGCCTGCTGCCTGCAGTACATTGATGTCCTTACCCCAGTCACCACCGTCAATTACGAGGGGAACATGGATACCCGCATTTCTCATTCTCTTTATGGCTGTCTCATAGCCCGCCTTGAAATCAGCTTCCGAAACAGTCTGTCCTACTTCATTACCAATATTTATAATAAGATACTCCTGGTGCCTCTTTATTACTTCCACCACTTCAGGACTTACCCAATAATCTACAAGAGCCGTCAGTTTGCTCCAATCACCTGTAGCATCGTGAAGCTCAACCATGGGTATCATATTGTTCTTACGGCAGTTATAAATTAAAATATCCAGCTTCCTTGCAGGAGCTGTAATGCTCCATACCAACCTGACTGCATTGGCACCTGTTTTTCTGATTTCCGGAAGAGCAACATCACCATCAATATCTCCCCAGACCGACATTTCGTTTACACCATACATAACAACCTTTTCTCCTGCCTTGTCATACAGGAATCTTCCCTGAACCCTGAATCCGGGATAGATGTCTTCTGCTGCCGAAACCAGCGGCAAGCTGACAGTCATTATTAAAATGACTGCTAAAATAATACACAGCTTTTTCATTACTTTTCCTCCCCTTTAAATTTTGTTTATTTAATACTAAATTAATAAACAGTTTGATATAAAGCTCTCAAAAAACGCAATTAAACATGCTTTTCTTAATTCTATCAGCTATATTTTTTAAATACTACACTACAAATTTTATATGTTTTTATATAATAATTAGAGATCTTTAAACAAAAAGACGGACTGCAAACCAGCACAGTCCATCTCCAATTAATTATACATCTTCTTGTATCATCCATTATTAATAATGTTCTTTACTCTTATTTATTGTGTTTCTTTTCAGCCCCTTCCCTGCCCAGGGTAAAGAGCAGCTTTGCATTCATCTTTCCGACTTCTGAAATCAAATCCGCAGCAGCCCCTACAGGATTATTCAAATCAGGCATGGGAAACTCTGTGTCAAAAACTTCGAAGAGTTCGTATTCCAGTTCTTCAAAATCCCTATCGCTTAATTCGGAGTTTTCATCAAGCTTAAAAAACTTAACAAAGCTGCTTCTTCTTTCCTTATAGACATCCTTTAAAAGCTCCTTTAAAGTCTCATGTAAATAGTTTACGGCGATATTATCAAGGTAAGAGGAGCAGCCGTCTATGTAATCACTTGAAAAATCACTGCTTTTACTTATTAAAAGGTCATAATCACACAGGAAATCCCCAAGCACATCGTAGTCCTCAATATTGTAGCTTCCGCAATTCTTTATCTTATCATCAGCCTCATCATACTCATACCTGTTTTCAAATAATATTGTATATGCAAAAGCCTGGGCCACATCCTTTATGAATTTATCCATATTTTCCTTAATCCTGTTTTTATACTTAAAATAAAACCACTCATAAGTCAGCGTAGAATTTAGTTTTTGCTTTATTAATTCCAAATCCTTCTCTTCCAAAAAATCGTTCAAGTCATTGTCATCAAGATATCTCCTTATGATAAACATGGGGTTTTTATCTATAAGCCTTAATATGCTATCCCTTAATTCATAACTCTCAACGGTTTGATCAGCTATTCTTTCCCTTATCTGCCTGGGAAACTGCCTTAACAGACCTTTTTTCATCCCCTCGCGCCTCCTGTTTTTTATCTATCCTATTAATACTTCCAGTATAATGATGAACTTAATTATGTATTATTATAACAAAATATAAAGAAATTTAGTTCATTTATTATATTTTTAAGCAAAAAATGAAAGAAAGCTAAAGGGCCGTACTGTAAATTCTAGTTTATACCTTCAATAATACTTATGGAATCAAATCTTTTTAAAAGCTTAAGGGCCGGCAAAATACTTTCAATGCAAACAACTAACGGCAGAATCATTATGAATAAGGCCTGCATTGGTTTCCATAGTGGCATTTCATCTCCTTTTGGAAGCCATATTACCACGTTAAATAAAATGATGGACAGGATACTTATGAGAAAACCGGATACAGAACTAATTATGCCTATAAAAGATGTTTCTGCTAATATCTTCTTTAAGATATGGTGTTTTGTATATCCTACAGCGTTTAACAAGCCAAATTCCCTTCTTCTTTGGTAATACTGCATGTAGCTTAAATTCGCCAGGGTTATTCCAAGTACAATTACCACCATAGCACCCACAATGGCAACTAGTGTATATGACACTTTCCTGCTTAAGTTTACTCCTATCATCATATGCTTGAGGATATATGCATCAATTTCTTCAAGGTGTCCAAATATTCATTTAGATCGAAGCGCCTTCCTTCTTTAGGTATTATAATCAAGCCTTGTTTGATTAGTTTCTCATACTCGATACCATTGTCTTCAAGCAGGGCAATCCCTACCTGACTTGGTCCGTCCATAGTTCCAACCAGGGTATAAGCACCTTTAATTGCTTCGTCTTCTTTTATTCTACTTCCGATTTTATCCCCTATCCTAAGCCCCTTGTTGGCCGCAACTTTGCAATGAAGAATAATCTCATCCGACCCATTTATGGGTTTTCTTCCTTCTTTTAACTTAAGCTTTAGTGTATCCATCATAAGGTCCATATCATTATCCCTTAAATAGATGATATCCGCACTGGAGGGGCCAATTATGGTACTCACACGGGTAGAACTCCGCCTTGAAGGAATAACTCTATCCGTGTTAATATTGTTTTTGATTCCATCTAGAGTTTTATCGGATATTTCTTCATTCATGGGTGTAATCCCGGCATAACATTTTAGGGGATAAACATCCCTTTCATACCTTGAATTATTCACTTGCTCGGCAAGCATTGACAGAAAATAAATAAGCCCTACTCCAAAGGTAATAGAGATAAATATGGGAACTACTTTCTTAGTGTTGTTCTTTATATAATAAATTACTGAAAGCGGCGTCACGCTATCACCCATGGATCCAGCTATCAGTACGCTATATCTATAGGGTCTTTTATCATATTTACAATTTGGATTATGCGGGAAACACTTTGCTAAACCAGGTCAAATCCGCAATTTAAGCAAAATCTAGAGTCTCCCGGTATTATAGAGTTACATTTGGGGCAATTCATTTTATTACTTCCTTCCATAAAAAACTACTAATAAAATACTCGCACCCATGCTAAATTGTGTCAAATTATTCTTATATACAGTTACATTTATGTAAATTAAAACCACACAAACAAAGATCAGGCTTTTTATATTCAATGTCTATTGCGAATTAACCCTTAATAGGGTAAAGCCGGATTTATCATCTAACAGTCTTTTTACATGTGTACCAAGGATTTCATAAATAATGACTTCTCCAACCAACCATATTTCCACTCCTTCACGAAGACATCCTGTTATTGTCTGCCCTGCTCTCCCCAAAGCGCCATGTATATGTAATACCGGGTTTTTGTCCTTGTCAGGAGCAATCAGACCTGATGCTACTATTTCATGTGCCGCATCAATGGGCAAAGTCATTTTGGCAGGCGGAAACTCCATTGTTTTACGAGGTCCTACAACAAGATCTCCTTTGTGAACGCCACCCAAAAGAGTAACATGTCCCACTTCAATACAGTTGTCTTTTGCAAATCTTTCTATGCATTCCGGAACTATGTCCCCATCTTCCAATCTTAGAATAAAAACCCGCCCTATTTTCCCTTCTGCTGCTTTCATTTTATACTACTCCTTTAAATATTTTTGTGCTATTATTATAACATATGTTAAGGTCAAAATTTATGAATTTATACTAGAGATTAAAGACATTTATTTAAGGAGAGGTCAGACATGAATAAAAATCTGGTTAAAGTACTTATGTTTACAATAGGGTTTAGTTTTATCTCTACATCCTGCTCACTATTTAAAAATGATAATGTTGATAATAATGCAGCCGGTACACCGACACCGGTTAGTACGGAAACTCCAGGTATTAATAGCGCAGAGCCTTCTGCTACAAGCACTGTAGAACCCATAAACACAGATAGTTCTGGTTCAAACAGCAGCGATGAAAAAAGCACTAAATCTTATAAACCGGTAATAGTTCTTCCATATGGTAATGAAATGGAAAGAGGTTATGTGATGGGAGGTTCAAAAGGAAGCCAGTGGATTGATGTCTTTCAGCTTAAGATTCCAAAAACCGATGTTGAAAAAGAAGTTGATATAGACCTTGTAAGGGGAGGAGAAGTCTATAAGTTTTATTCAGCAGGTAAGCTTATCGGAGAAGGAAAAGGTTCAAAGCCTGTGTATACCGCCTCTGAAGGCTCGGGAAGTGAAGTACTTTATGTTAATATCAAACCTTTCCCCCAGGTCAAAGAAGATCTTGTTATAGGTATAAACGGTGACTGGAATGCTGTACCCTCTATGCCGAGGAAACAGACGGATAATCTGGATAAATATCTAAGTCCTGTTATAAATGCTACCGGCTTTGATAAAGCCGCCTCAATAAAGGATGTAACTTTGGTTGATATCGATGGTGATGGAGCAGAAGAAGCAATTGTTAATGTGGTATCCAGTCCCTCGGGCAGTAGTCCTGATGGAGTGGAGAATAAATCTCTGGTGGTTCTTGAGAAGAAGGTTAATGGTGAAGTCAAGTATATTAAGCTTCACGAATCCTACTTTAATATCACACCTTATGCCTATGACTTGAATGGAGATGGCAAAATGGAGATTGTTTTGGAAGGATCAGCTCATGAAGAGTATTTCATTTGTGCATATGTAATAGACGGTGGTGAGTCCAAACCTGTTGTTTCATTCTATGAAGGAGCATAGTACTTTAAAAGTGAAAAGATGGTAGTGAGTCAGATATCACTACCATCTTTTTTTATATTATTTAAGAAAATCAGATAAAGTTTCTAACCAACAGCTATCAGATTTCGTTTAGAAAAAGAGCTTTAAAACCTTTAGTATACCTTGTTTCCATGGAACTCTGTGTGAAATACCGCTCTGGTTTTTAAAGTTCTCAAGATTGCTTATATACCAGTCATAGTTTCTGATAAGGGCACCCTTGTTTGAATATTTAGGCTTAAACCCAAGTATTTTTTCAGCTTTTTCAATTGAAACGAATGAGTCCTTTGATGCTGTCTCATACACCCATTTATACAGTGGGGACAAGTGAAAGAATTCAAGAATTCTTAGCATCCATATAGCTGGTCCTGCAGGAAAGCATTTTATTTTTTTGTTAAACCCTGCATGGTCAAGTACAGCCTGATAGTCATCCTTCATGGTTGAAAATTCTTTTGCGCCTATATTGAAGGTATCGTTGACTATACTTTTATCCTTTGTCATACACAAATAGATAGCGTTACACAGATCTTCTACATCCAAGAACTGGTAGAGATTCTTCCCGTTGCCAAGGATAGGGAAACCTTTCCCATCTTTTGCCCAATCATAGAATAGAGCAAAAACCCCGAGACGTTCAGGGCCTATAAATGATTTAGGTCTGATGATAGGTACGCAAACACCTTTCTTCCTGAACTCAATGCAGACCTCTTCAGCTTTTATTTTAGCTATTCCATAATGCCCAACTCCGTCCAGTTTATCCGTTTCATAAAGCGGGTGATGGTCGGGTATACCGTAGACAGCAGTTGATGAAATATGTATAAATCTCTCCACATTTCTTTTCAATGCTTCGTCCAACAGGTTCCGGGTACCATCAACATCAGTAGTATAAATATCTTCTTTTTTATACAGCGGAAGTGCTGCAGCAGTATGTACAACCATGTCAACACCTTCCATTGCTCTGGATACACTTTTTGTATCCCTTA
>JBMOLK010000027.1:0-15688 GCA_049325575.1 Bacillota bacterium
GTTTTAACAGTTACAGATGTTTATGGAAACCCTGTCCCTAATACAAGGTGCATGGTGAGCGTTTCTGGCGCTCTTGATATTCCGAACGAAGTAGTTACTGATAATAATGGGCAAGCATCAATTTCTATTTCTACAAATCAAGATATCGATGAGGAAAGTATGATATTAACTGCTGAAACAGAAAATGGGATAAAAGCTACAACAACACTTCTTTTTAACATAAATACTAATCCACCTGATGCTCTGATAATAACAACAAGTAAGGAGAATGGAAATATTCTACTTCATTGGGATTCTATAAAGAGAGCTGAATATTACACAGTCATGAGAAAGATTGAAGGAGGGCAATTCGTAATACATGGAGAGTATATTAAAGACTCTTTTTTCCCAGATGGAGACTTGACCTCAGGAAATACTTATTATTATATGGTTACAGCATCCAATCAATACGGTGAAAGTGCTGCATCTTCAGTGGTAAAAGTTGATTATAATGCTCCTATGGAGAATTTAGGCACTCTAGCTGTTGATAAGAATACCGTATTTACTAATAAAAGTACTACGCTTATTTTTAGGATTTCACCCGAAGGAAAACTCGCGAATAATGCTTCTATAAGCCTTGTACTTACAGATGAAAGTGGGAAAATTTTAGATACTGTTACACAACTAAGAGATGATGGTAATGTTTCTACTGGGGACGATATAAAGTCAGATGGTGTCTATAGTGGGAAAACAACTATTTACCAGCCTGGTGAAGAAGTACTGAGATATAAAGCATATGTCAATATCCCTATTAATGACTCAATGATAGACCTTTTTAGTAAAAACACTTTAAATGTGAATATTGTTGCTCCATTATCAACTTCACAGATAAGCCTCTCACAAACAATCTCAAGTGAGGCTATTGAAATCTTTAATCAAACAATAAGTTCTGAAGGACAAGATGCTGCTGCCCAGAACACGCTAGAATTCTTAAGAACAGCAATAGGAGTGACTGAAGTTGGATATTCAACTGAAAGTAAATCAATATGGTATATAATTAGTTCAGGTATTAAGTGTGTAATTCCAGTGACGCAGCCTGATACAAACGGGTCCATGTCTTCAATTACAATGAATTTCGACAGTGATGGAACCAAGACCTATTATCCACTATACTCAAATATATCAACAGCATTGGGGCAGTCAGGTTATGCTGCACAGTTAATTGAAGATAGCAATGTGACTTTGAGCATATTTAAGACACTGTCATCATACAAAGTTATTGTGATTAACAGCCATGGGAACATGTTTCAGGATACGCCATATATTTGTAGTGGAGAAGTTGCGACCAGTGACAAAATCAAACTTTATGAGCAGGATATAAAGACGGGGAGACTTATTATTGTAACAACTCAGACAGGAAGTTATTTTGGATTTATGCCGGAGTTTATAGAGGAAAATAATTCTTCATTAAATGACGCAGTAATTTTCCTTTCTTCTTGTAGAGGTCTCCAAAATTCAAAACTTTGGGATGCATTTAAAGCACTTGGTGCAAAGACATTGTTTGGATTTGACGGAGACGTATACAAAGATTATGCTGCTGAAATTTCAAGGGTTCTTTTCTATAGCATGCTAAATGATGGCTTGACTGCTGGGCAGGCATATGACTGGACAATAAAGGAACTTGCGGAATCCGATATGGCATGGAAGTTAAAAAACAATGTAATTCCTCCGCAAAAAACACCTGCACGTTTTAAGATGTATGGAGAACGTGAAGTATCACTTAAATTTGAGCAGTTAATTGTAAATAGTGATTTTGAAAACGCTTTTACAGAATGGACAAAGACCGGTGATGCAAGAATTATATCTCAGCTTGGCCCATTGATGCCTGTTAGTGGAAATAATATGGCGATTATTAGTACTGGCTTGGGCTCAATAAATTCTTCAAGTAGTGCTATTGAACAGTCATTTTACGTTCCAGAGAATTCAAAGACCCTATCATTTGATTATAACGTGGTTTCGGAAGAGCCTATGGAGTTTGTTGGTAGCAGGTATGATGATGCGTTTAGATGCACTGTACAACTTTTAACGGGAACAAACCAAGTTGCATATGAGTCAGTAAACACCTCTAAATGGAATTATGTAAGCGGCATCGATTTTGATGCTGGGGATTCAACGACATATATGACAGGATGGAAACACATAGATTTAGATGTTAGTCAATATCAAGGGCAATATGTAACGCTAAAGTTCCATGTTTGGGATGTTGGTGATAGTGCATATGATACCGCTGCATTAATTGATAATGTAAATATTGATGGCAGTTCCAATGGTTCTACAAGCGTTAATAATTTTAATGATAGAGAATACCTTACTTGGCCATCTAACTCGCTTCAAGTTACTCTGCCATTTGGTGCTGTTGATAATTTGTACTCAGGAACACACAAGGGGATTGATATACAAGGTTCCATAGGTGATGATGTATTTGCTTCAGCAGATGGAGAAGTTGCATTTACTGGAGTAGTAGAAGGGTTTGGTAATGTAATCTATATTAATTCATATTATCTTGGCAAGTATATACAGATTCGATGTGCGCATCTTGATACAATATATGTACATGAAGGAGATTATGTTTATTCTGGATCTATTATAGGATCAATGGGGAACTCTGGAACTGTTACTGAAGGATGTGTACTACATTTTGAAATACTAGAGTCGATGAATGATGAAATTTGCTCAATAGAAGGAGATAACTGCAAGAATGTTGATCCAATGTCTTATCTCCAACCTATCAGCGATAATGAACTACAATATTTGAGTAGACCATTTTCTATAGGTAATATAGATGATGAATTTGATACTATGGGAATATATCCTAGTATTGATGATTGGAATTATATACTTAATACTGGATTAAATGATGAAGAAGTATTTTTAAGGAAAATAGTTGCTAAAATGGCCAAAGAAAAGGAAGGAGTCAAGTTCGATTCTGATAACACTCTTGAATCAATGAAAATACTCATATGGCACCCTTCTGATGAAAGTGCGGAAGTAAACCTTAATAACAGAACTAAAAGATTTGCAGTCAAATATGGAGATAGAGTGCTTTATAAAAGGTTAGTTATAAATCTAAATGATTTCATGTGTTTTTTCTACCCCTCTGAAACTATTCCAGTATATAGGGGTTATAATGGGCAACCTTTTTCGGTTGAGTTTGAAGAGATATATATTGAAGATGTTAAGAAGATCCAAATCAGACTCAATGAACTTGGTTATGTAGGCTTATATGGAAAACAGCTAAATCCTGATGGGTATTTTGGATCTAATACTGAATCAGCTGTAAATGATTTTAAAAATGTTAATGGATTGGGTAATGATGTGAGCAAGGGTTGGTATGGGAAAGTTGGAGATCAAACCTGGAAATGTTTATTTTCACCTAGTGCCAAAAAAGCTCCTGTAGTTAAAGATAGTCCTGTTAACCCTATAACGGTACCGACTGTTAGCCAATGGAATTATGATCCTAATAATATTGGAACTGGAGTTGACTATGAAAAACCAACTAGAACTCAAATTGTAAACTATATTATTAAGCGGTGTAGAGAAATTGGTATACCAGAAAATATGGGGCTTGCAACTGCATGGACTGAAAGTGAAATGACGCAATTTAATTCAAAAGGCAGTACGTTTATAGCTGGAAAAGACCATGGACTAATGCAAATAAATATTGGTCACAAAAAAGGTGCTTCAGATTGGGGAAAATTAGATGAAAGTGAATGGAACAAAATACTTGTAAACTGGAGATTTAATGTTGACTATGGATTGAATTATCTTAAGTACTGTTATGATACTGCTAAAAAGGCTAATGAGGATGAAAAAGGTTATCAGGAGGCTATTAAAAAGACTTATTCAATTTTTTGGGCATCAGGACTAATAAAAGAACAGAATTTGGCTCGAGCTGCATATTCCATGTATAATGCAAATGTAACATGGCGTTATAGAACAAAAAAAACAGATGCACCAGATCCATCAAAATATAGTAAATTGATAATAGCATATAGAAACAAAAAGCCAATATATGGTGCGGATGGTAAATTAGTAGTTGAATATGACGCAAGAGACAAGAATTTTTGGGATCATTATAGAAGAATGCCATGGTGTTATGGAACGAAACTTGAAAGGCAAAAGATGGTCTATGGTTCTGGTAGTAGATATAAAACGAAAGCGCAAGCTGATAAAAATATGGTAACTTTTCAGGTTGATGTTTGGGTTTGGGAAACTAACAAACAGACACAAAAACAAGTTCTTGTCTCAAAGAAGAAATCGCTTACAGTAAATAAAGCAATAAAAGATAGTATCATAGCAGTATTTAAAGAAATTTATGAGCATCCTTCTAAGCCAGCTATAAAAATGGGAACAACCTCTGCATATAATTGGAGAGATGGTACATTTGAGCATCCACAAGGTCTTGCAATTGATATAAGCTGGGATGATAATTATATGATTAGGGCTGATGGATCTATTGTAGCAGGTAAAGAGTGGAACCCCACTACAAATCAATACTCTTTACATCCAGCTGGTGTCATTGTTCAGACTTTTAAGAAGTATGGATGGGACTGGGGTGGAGACTGGTATACTAGCAAGGATTATATGCACTTTAGCTTTATTCAAGGTTAAATTTTAGGTATAATAGGATTAGCAAACTATTTTGAATAATTTGCTAATCCTTACTGTGTTATTAATATAAAAAGAATTGGAGGAAGGCTAAATGAAATATTGCTTTTTTATTCTTATACTATGTATAGTTTTAATGGGGCTTAGCGGCTGTGATAAAATTTAAAATAATATATCTTCAACAGAAACGCCAGTGGTAAGCTCACAAAACTCAAACACGCCTTCAGTAACAAATATGGTAGCAACTTCGCAAGAAAAGACTGCTAATATGTTGTACAATGAGTTTATTAATGCAATTAATTCTCTAGAAGAATTGTCAACATCAAAGAATGATGCCAATACCTCTTATAATGCAGAATATACCGCTCTACATATTCGATTGGTTGACTTGATTACAGGTGTTGATGCTTACAAAGACTATCTATCGGATAATGATAAAAATGATTATTCTATAAAACGAAACCAAATCGTTGAATTAATAATGCAAAATGAGGATATAAGTCAAGATATAATACCGGTTTACAGTTATTATTCAACTGAAACAGGAGATCATTTAATTGTTATAAGTTCTAATGAATATAATTATTTTACTAAGCAAATGGAAAGTTTCTATATTGCGTATGACTATATAAGACAAACCAATGATGAAGGACGGCTTTTTAGTGATTTGTATGCTAATGAAGGTAATGGTGGAGCATTTACAAATATACTCGATGTTTTTTACGAGAATTTGTATGACAACACTATATCAAAGGATATTATACCTATTTTAATTACTGATGATACTGAAGGCAAACCGGAAAATGATTATTCTGGACCATATTCATCTGACAAGGAGATTTTTGAAAGTTATAATAGAGATTTTTATACAGGAAGTAGTAAAATGAAATCAGGTAACTGGAGATTATTCGGATTTGATATTATATCTGAAAACGCTGCTATTAAAATAAGTATTGATGGTAAAACTGAAGAGTTGAAAAATTATATTCAATAGTTTTTGGATAAATGGGCGGGGTACATATTTATGAATTTTCCTCCTTTATCTATGTTAATTTACATAAGAACAATATTATTAAACTCAATAAGTAGTTTTACCATTCGAAAGAATATCAATAGGGTTTAAAGAGTTACTGTTAAGAAAATAGTAAATGTTTACATAAACTAAGTTAAAGAAGGTGAATGCTACTTAAATATATAGGATGAAAGTAAAGTTAAAATAAACAGTTTGCGTCGAAATTATGAAGGAGAAAAGCTTGGAAAGCAATTTTCAAATAAAAGTATAAACGTATGTATAAAAAAGACTTTATTATTTTTACTACTTCTGATATAATTATATTGTATTATTAAGAATTTTGAACTCGGAAAGGGGACTTTGCCGGTTATGGTAAATGCGAACCTATGCCGACCTAGAAAATTTTTCAGATTGGTACGGGAATTATTTTAATATTGAGATAATGAACCAATGCCATTATAAGTAAATAATATAGGATTTATATAAAAAACCACAAAATAGCCGAAAGGCTTTATTTTCGTGGTTTTTTTATTATTCAAAAGAGGAGGAGTAAAATTCATGAAGACAACCAATGAAAAATTGTAGCAAAAGAGTATTCTGTGAAAAGTAGAAAATGATGCAATCTCTACAGATTGACCAAGAAGAGCTTAAAGCTCTTAGGAAAACTCAAAAAAATAGGCCATAAGACCTTAGAGTTAAAGGCAGGCTACACATCAGAAGGCGACATCTTGAGTAAAGCTAGACAGCAGGCGTAGCTGATAAAAACGTAAATATGCGTCGTTGCACAAGAGATAACAACGCATACCGCTTTGGCGGAAGCCAACACCGTAAGGTGAGTGCGGGATTTGGTGTTAAACAAGCGGGCTGCAAAGTAACTACCGTCTCTGTTACTCCAACAGGGGTGGGGGAACAGAGACGGTAGTTACTGAACCCTAGAAAAAGCTTAAAAGCATTACTGTAAAAGCTTTTGTGGGTTGGTATAAAGTGTAATGTGACAGTGATGTGGCAGTGAAGGAGTTTCCTGTTTATGGGCAATCTATGTCAATTTTAAAAAGGGGGATATCATCATGATGAACTATAAATGGTCAAAGACCGGAATTGGTAGCGTTGATAATCTTGGAGCACAGGCTCAAAAAATACTTAGAGGTTCTAACAGAGCGTCAATAGAAACAAGGTGGCGTTATTCTGAGACGATAGAGAGATTTACTAAGCATATTGGCAAGAAATTCAATACTCAGAAGATTCAAAACATACAAGATAAGCATCTGGAAAGTTACGTCAATGAGCTTAAAGATAGGGGGTGTGCGGATAAATATGTGAAGAATGAGTTGGCGGCTATAAGATGGTTTCATAACCAGATTCCAAACGCAAAATTTGAATTAGAGGATAGTAGGAGTTTCAATAGGAAAATGAATTTTTCTAGTACCGGAGATGGAAGGGCAGATAGGGCTTGGACTGAAAGAGAAGTGGAGGAAATGAAACAGAAAGCTTTTGGATTAGGACAGAAAAAAATTGGACAGGCTATTGAAGGTATGAGGTCTATGGGGTTAAGACTTGACGAGTTGGTAACAATCAGACGAGAGCAAGCAGAAAAAGCTTTAAGAGACGGAAAGTTATACTTAATAAAGACCAAAGGAGGACGGGAGAGATCTACTATAGGTTCATGGGTATTTTCAACAACCACCCATTTATCACGAGGGACATTTCTTAACTTCTTTAATTTATAATTAACTTTATAGTACTTATTTTGAGCAAGATTACCGGCATATGTTGGATTTGATAGTATCTTGCTAACGGTTTCATGTGTCCACAAGCAACTTTTTAATTTTGGATTCTTGTAGTTACTGTTATTAAGTTTATGAACACTTGGGGGAGGTACTTCTTCATCATTTAGAATATTGGCTATCTTAGCATATCCGTAACCTTAAAAATCTGCTTAATAATTGGTGAGGTTTCTGGGTCAATTACCAACTTGTTTTTATTCTCTGGACTTTTTACGTAGCCATATGGCGCAAAAGCGCCTATGAATTTGCCATTTGCTCTTTTGTTGTCCATTGTTGACCTAACCTTTTTGCTAATGTCTTTGGCATACATATCGTTCATAACACTTTTGAATGGAGATAAATCATTATTAGAGTTGTTTTGGGAAAAAGTATCAATTCCATCGTTTACAGCAATAAAGCGAACACCGTGTTCAGGAAAATACTGCTCAATATAATAGCCGGTTTTTATATAGTCTCGCCCAAGGCGGGACAGGTCCTTTGTAATTACGAGGTTGATTTTTTTCTCTTCAATATCGTTTAGAAGCATATTAAAACCAGGTCTGTCAAAGTTTGTACCTGTAAAACCATCGTCTACATAGGTGTCAACTAAGGTCCAACCATTTTTTATAACTATGTCAGATAGATAATCTTTTTGATTCAGTATACTTTCCGATTGATTGTAGGTATCATCTTCCTTGGAAAGCCTCAAATAAAGTCCAACATTGAATTTCTCTCCATTATAGTTATCGTAGTCACCTACTTGGGATAACATTCTCTTATGAGCTGAAAAACCGCGGAGTTAAAGATATACTCGTTCTCTGTGCAGACGGACTAACCGGAATAAAAGAATCCATATCAGTAGCTTTTCCAAACACAGAGTATCAGCGCTGCATTGTACATCAGGTAAGGAATACCCTTAAATACGTAGCCGATAAGGATAAAAAAAAATTTGCTGCTGATCTTAAAACAATTTATCATGCACCAAACGAAGAGACCGGGTATGAGCGTATGATGAAGGTTACAGATAAATGGCAACAACGATATCCAAATGCTATGAAAAGCTGGTCTGCAAATTGGGATGTCATAAGTCCAATTTTTAAATTTTCTTCCGAAGTACGTAGGGTTATATATACTACCAATGCCATTGAGAGTTTAAATAGCACTTATCGCCGTTTGAACCGTCAAAGAAGCGTATTTCCAAGTGATACAGCCCTTTTAAAGGCCCTTTACTTGGCTACATTTGAAGCAACTAAAAAGTGGACAATGTCGCTGCGTAATTGGGGGAAGGTCTTTGGTGAGTTGTCCATTATGTACGAAAATAGGCTACATCAATAAAGGTGAGTACTCTAACTCAAACTCAAAGTAGCATTCATACTCCCAACGGATGTAGTACTTGGGACTCTGCCCCAAACCCCGGCGCTCATTGCCGCGCGGCTAGACCTTCAAAATACATTTTACCTCAATAGTAAAACACCCTCTATAAGCAAAGGGTGCCCTTGACATGTTATTGGTTTTTTATTATATTACAAGTAAAGTATGAAAGCAGAGTTCTGACCTTCATACTTTAAAATAAATTATCCTGGAAAGCTATTTACAGAAAAACTTTCACACTACCCTCTATTGCCTCGATAAGACCATGAATTACTTCATCGCCTCATTTATGTTTTTACCCTCAGACTCTTCCTGCAATTTCTCCTCATACTTTTGCATTATGATATCATACAGGCTTTTACTGACAGTACCGGTAACCCTATAATTATTTTTTTTCTGGAATTTTATAACGCTTCTTTTAAGGTTATCGCCAAATTTACCGCTGGGCCAGTCATGAAAGTAACCTAGCTTTTTTAAGGCTTTTTGAACCTTAAGGACATCTGACCCTTAAGGACATCTGACCCTATATCTCCGCTTTTTAGAATCTTAAAGGGTTTATTATTCTGCACAATAGTGACGGTTGTGCCATGAGGGACAATGCCGTATAGTTCTTTTGCACTTTTACTGTACATCCTGATGCACCCGTGAGATGCATTCTGTTTGCCTATAAACCATGGGTACTTTGTACCATGTATTCCGTATTTACCCCAGGGTACGTTAAGTCCCATCCACGAGCCTCCAAAACCCTCTCCCCAGGTAGACTTGTTGATTATCTTCCAGGTACCGGCGGGTGAAGGAGTCTCGGGCTTGCCCCCCGAGACCAGGTAGGTCTTTATTACTTCACCATCCTTGTATAAATACAGTATCAGCGTATCAAGGTTAATATGAATATGATATCCCTTCTTTACTATACTTGAGTCTTTGCTTTCATCCAAATTGCCACCTTGTGATTTATCTTCTATATTATTACCTGATTCTCCATCATTCTCATAAAATGCTTCATAGGAGGGATGGAAGTCATCTAAAATCAATATGTTGCTCCAAACGAAAAAAAGAGCTAATATAAACGTAAAAACTATAAAAGAAGATATGATTTTTCTTTTCAAGGCTGTTCACCTTCTAAAACTCGTAACTGTATAAATTATATGAGGATAGACACTTGGACTATAATAGTTAGAAAAAAATATTGTTTATATCATTCTTACATGTTAGAATTTGGACAAGTATTAATCTTAACAGGAGGTGTAGAGTGTGTCAGATGTTATAAGGGAGCAGATTGTGAAGATATCCAAGCTAATGTATGATAAAGGTATGGCAAACGCCTACGCAGGTAATGTATCGGTTCGTGAAGGCGATAGTATATACATAACTCCCAGCGGAATAAGTAAAGGCTTTCTGGCAGAAGACATGATAGTACAAACCGATATGAACGGATATGTAATTGAAGGGATGTACAAACCCTCATCAGAAATCAAGCTTCACCTGGCAGCATACAGAAAAAGGAGTGATGTGAGATCTGTTATACATGCTCACCCTGTTTATGCAACTGCATATGCAGTTGCGAATAAGCCTATTGAAACCATGGCATATGCCGAAATGATTATGTTTTTTGATAAAATTCCTCTGGCTAAATACGGTACTCCATCATCTGATGAGATATATCAGGGAATGGAAGAATATATAGATGAATATGATATTATCCTTCTTGCGAATCATGGAGTTGTGACGGTAGGGGAAGACGTCTTTGATGCTTTTTTCAAGCTGGAGGCTGCAGAAGGTATTGCCAAGACCCTTACGATAGCCCATATGATCGGAGGAGAGAAAAGCCTTCCTGAAGAAAAGCTTAAGGAATTGGATGAAATAAGAAGAAGATATAAGAATAAACTTTAAAGGACAAATTTAAATAGTCCTGGTTATGGGATCAGGTACTATGATAAAATAGGAAATGCGCAAATATGTATATATAAATTCATGTAAGTATGGTATTATATTTATATTACACAGGGTATCACGCTTTAAAACCTTTGTTCTGTTTTTGCACGTCAATAAAAATTATAGTTTTAATTATTTTTAAATCAATATTGGGAGTGATATTATGCGTTTTTTTTCTGACCTTTTGGCGCAGTTGGACCCTATAGGAATAGCAATAATATTTCTTATTGTTGCAGTCTTTATATTTTCCTTTGTAATTAACCTGTCCATCCGAAGAAAATATGTTGCCATGCAAAATGATCTGGAAAGCAGTTATAACAGAAAAATGGAAAAGTTTAAAACCCCTCTTTTAAATAGTATAGTAGAAGCATATAAGAATACTGCTTTGGTCAACTATAATGAAGTTAATACTCAGGCAATAATAGAAAACTGTTTTAATATGAGACTAAGAACTCTTTTGGTGTGTGAAAGATTTGTAAAACACACTGTTTCAATACTTGTTACCCTTGGGCTTCTAGGGACTTTCCTAGGTTTGACACTGGCTGTTACAGATTTGGTTGGTGTGTTTAATAAAATTATGGAGTCTGATGCAGTATCAGACCCTACATTTTCTACTGGTTTGCTCAAGGAGTTAATTCCTTCAGTTTATGGAATGGGGGTTGCGTTCACTACCAGCCTTTTCGGTATTGCATGTTCCATATTGTTTGCCGTGATAACAATAGTCTTAAATGCTGAAGAAGCCCGGGAGACTTTAATGGTGCGTATAGAGGAGTATCTTGATAATACAGTTTCCCTTGTTATAGCTGCTGATAAGGAAACTGAATATACTATCATGAATAAGATTCTTAAAGATACCTTTATTGAGTTTGGGGAAAGGATAGAGAATACCCTTAGACAAACTGTAGAAACTTTTGGGGACAAGCTTACCCGCGTTGTAATGGATGTTAATGTATCTTCAAAAACACTGGATAATACTGTTGAAAAATTCGATCTTTCGCTTAAGAACTTTGCCGAGAATATAAAAGATTTTACTTCGTTTAACAATAACCTTAGAGATAATATTGAGAAGATGGATGTAAGCTTCATTAAGGTTACGGAAGCTCTGGCAAATACCTCGAAGATAATAGTAGAGAATTATAGTGCAGTTGAAAACTTCTCAAAGGATATAAAGGTTGCAGCCGAGGAAATAACCGGCTACAACAGGCAGGTTGTTCAGGATGTAGGCAGCATCGTATCAGAGGTAAGCGGTACAGTTGCATCAATTAAGGAACTGGGTGGGGCCATTAAGAGCGACCTTGACGTAAGAACACAGGAAATCAAGGAGTATCAGGAGAAGATTAATAATCTTATGACAAAGCTTAGCGGTGAGATAAACCTGTTGGGGCAAAAGACTGCAACAGCCTTTTCCAAGAGCCTTGATGAAAACAGCATGATGGTTACTCAAAAAGTTGTTCAAAGTATGGACAATATATTAAAGGAAGTATTTATGCTTTTGGATGAATTTAAGGAAAACGAAAGAACACTTGCAAAGACAATTGTTATGCTTCCTGATCAGGTTCTGACATATAACGAAACTGCTGCTGCACAGGTAGGTAAGCAGCTGGATGAGGTCAAGCGCCTTTTCAGAAACATGAATGATTAGGAACTAAAGCTTTTTCACTGATGATTGGAGTGGTGTCAAATGAAAGTCAGGAGGAGAAATTTTAAAAGGCTTGATGAGGCGCCGAATTTTTGGCCGTCTTTTACCGATGTAATGTCTACTATAGCATTGGTGCTGTTTTTCCTTATGCTTTTGGCATATATTCAGAATTTAATCACCGGAAGCAAGTTGGAATTCATAAATATGGAACTTGATGATAAGCAGAGAAAATTAGACTCAACTAATATTGAACTAAGCAATAAAGAAAATCAACTAAGGCTTATTGAGAATGAATTGGAAAAGACTACAGCAGAAGTGGAGCTTGGGAAAAATGCACTGACACTTTCACAGCAGGAGATTGAAAGGCAAAAGGAAATTATCGCAATGAGTAACCAGGAGTTGGGTAATTTGCGGACAAAGCTTGAAAAAATCGCTGTACTTAGGCTTGATGTTCTAAAGAAGGTTAAAGAATCCATCGAAAATGAAATTGGAAGAATAAACGATAGGGGAGAGAGCCTTGTCACCATTGGTGAGGATGCCAATATCATCATAAATGAGAGTCTGGTATTTGGATATAACTCCTATGAAATAAAGAATGAAGGTAGAAAGCTTTTAGACCAGTTTGCTATAGCCTTTGAAAGGATTCTGGATGACAATAGCATAAGAGATTATATTGATTCAATTAATATAGAGGGATACACTGATGAGGTTGGTGATTCCAGCTATAACCGGGAGCTCTCCACCAAAAGGTCTGCAGCAGTTGTGACTTATCTCATGAAGTCAAACCCTCAGCTTGAGAGGAAGTATGGAGATTATTTTGCGACTGTCGGCTTTTCAGAGTTTAGGCCAATAGCATCAGGAAGCTCGGAGGAGGCACGCCAGAAAAATAGGAGGATTGAGATTTCAATTGCTATAAAGGATTCCAATATTCAAAAGATAATTGCTGACTATCTAAAAGAGGCTGATAATATGTTAAATACTGATCAGGGTGATCATAATGAAGAATAAATCAAAGAAGATGGATATCAGGATAATAAAATATGAGGAATACGTAAGAAAGAACCCAAAGAAGGCCTACGGGTATTACTGCCTTGGAAAACTCTATATGATGTCGGGACAATATAAAACTGCTGAAGAGTATTTTCAAAAATCCCTGACCATTGATGATAAATATACCCTTTCTAAAATAGGTTTGATTGAGGCTTATGTATTCAGAAAAAAGTTTATGAAAGCTGTTTACCTGTTTAGTAAATGCCGTCAGGATATTAACGATAAATATATATATAGGGTAAAGCTTGTTCGAGGAGTAAGTTCCTTCTACAGTAAAAGTGACTTGTTTAAAACCAAGTCCAGAGGTTTATTTACCATAATGTTTTTAAAATACACAATGTATTATGCAAAGGAGCTAATAAAAAAGGAATCCCACAATATTGTGCTTAAGCTTCTCCTATGTATGGAATACTTAAATTCAGGTGAGAGAAGTCTTTATGTAATTCAGATGTTTAAGACTTGTGTCTACTGGGATGGCCTTGATGATACAATGAGGTGGACTCTTATTGAAAGACTATCCGAAATGGGTGAAAAATTGTTTTATGATATTAACGTTGCAAGAAAATTTTCATCCATTCCTGACCCCAAATGCTCTGATGAATATGTAGATCTGATATTTGGCTCTGCCATGATAAAGGGCAATAAAACAAAAGTTGCCGGTATTTATAATGCTGCCAGTAAATATAATAAAAACATGTCCGCCAATATTTTGTGGAGGTATGTTTATTGGAGCAACGAGAATTCTTTTTATGACCATTCTGTTTATGACTGCTGTAAAAAGCTTGTGAAGTTAGGTTGGATTGATAGGCTGATTGCGCAAACAATGCTTAGGTTTAAGGAAAAGAATTCAGTGAAGCTGGAAGAAGAAGAGGAAAAGGTATTAAGACTTTATGGATATATGAATTGAGGCAGGTTATTTACCTGCCTTTTGTATGATTTTCTCAACAAGCCTTAAGTGCTCCTCACTTCCCAATATTTCCTCCGGGTTCAATGTGTCCCTACGGCCCTCCAGGATTTTACGCTCAAGCTTGACTTCCAATATTCGTTTCACCGATTCGTTTAATCTGTCTTCAGTAATATCACCACTTTCTACAGCGCTTAAGATACCATCGTATGCACTGTCCATGGAAGCCGGCATCAGAATAATATCTGCTCCAGCTTTAAACGCCATAACTGCAGCCTGGGAAGAAGTCCAGTAGCTGCTTATGGCCTTCATTTCCAGGGCATCTGTTATAATCAGCTTCTTGTGTTTGAGCTCATCTCTTAGTAAGCCGGTTAGTATTTTCCCAGATAAAGTGGCGGGCAAATCTTCAAATGTTATTCGGGGAGTTACTATATGTGCTGACATAACACCATCCGCTCCGGCCCTGATACCTTTTTCAAAAGGAACTAACTCTATTTGCCTTAGCCGTTTCATGTTATGATCTATAACTACTCGTCCCAAATGGGAGTCAAAAGACGTATCACCATGGCCCGGAAAATGTTTTAACACACTGCAGACATTCTGGTCCTGCAGGCCCTTTACCATTTCCTGAACCATTAAACCCACCTTTTCGGGGTGAGACCCGAATGATCTCTCTCCTATGACAGGATTATTTGGATTTGTATTCACATCAGCCACCGGGGCAAAATTCATATTAAACCCCAGGGATGACAGCTCTCTTCCCAGTACTACCCCCGCCTCGTAAGCAAGGCCCGGGTCTTCCGTAAGCCCTATTACACTACTTGAAGGAAGCCAGGTAGCGTGCATTCGGGCATTTTTGCCGATCCGGCTGACTCTGCCTCCCTCCTCATCCACAGCAATGAACATAGGAACTTTGCTTGCCTTTTGCAAATCATTAATCAGCTTTGTTGTTTGTGGAATAGTATCTATGTTTTCACTAAAGAGTATAACCCCTCCCAAATGATATTTCTCAATCTTGCTTTTGGTGTTGCCATCCAAAAAATGAACCGGTTTACCATCAATGTTCTTTCGGAATGCAGCAATGAACAACTGACCGACCTTTTCCTCCAAGGTCATTGTGTTAATCAAAGCAGCTATTATATCAGAGCTTTTATCTTCCATGCTTTTAAGTTCTTTGTCGGTAGTTTCGGGCAGAGTACTTATTGTGCTGCTTGAGGTATGGGAAGGTATAGGGTTATTGTATTCTGGCAAAGAGCCTGATTGTTTATGTGTGCACCCGGATAGTAAAGCTGCTGTACAGATAAGCAGCATTGGAAGATATAGTCTTTTTCTCAATATGCACACCCTTTCATCAATAATATGTGATTATT
>JBMOLK010000027.1:15698-23034 GCA_049325575.1 Bacillota bacterium
ATCGGATAATGAACATTTATCATTATAGAGAAGTCTAATATAATAAAAAGAAGTTATTGCAAAACCAACTATTTCGATCAATATAGTCAATAAAAAATATAATATATTATTTAACTTTTTCCGATATTATATATAGTCAAAATACAAGGCTTCTTATAACATAATCCAAATCTGGAGCTTTAAGCGTAATTCTTTCTTAATCTATTAAGTAAATGTTAAAAATGTACTTCTTCTATTATTCGCATATGACCTGTGTAATTTCAAAAAAGCAGTCTGCAAAGAAATAAATTATACAATGGGGTTACAAGAATCAGAAGAAGTCCAGTGTCAATCTTTAACAGCTATTAATTTTTAGGGGGTGTCAAATTTATTGTGTCGACTTATGGAGATGTGTAGTCCAAAGGGTTTATCTTAAGTTCGGAAAAATCCTAAAATAATTCAAATGGAAGGGTGTAGGTCGATGAAATTTCTAAAGAACCAGAAAATGGGGATTAAGTTAACCGTAGTTATAGTATTAACATTAATTATTGCATTTACCATTAACATTACTTTAACAATTCTACAGTTCAGTGAATACAATGAAAAGGTTAGCGAGGAACAGGCTATTAGGGGAATGGAAGGGTTAGACGCAAGGCTGGAAGATTTGAAAACTGAAGCAGTAAACATAGGAAATATCCTGTCAACAAATCAGGAGATAGTCAAAGCTATAGAAGCGGGAGATTCTCAAAATCTTTTGAAAGTTCTGGATACTGCAGTAGCTAAAAGCACAATAGACTTTGTAACAGTAACGGATGACAAAGGTATGGTAATTGTGAGAACCCATGACCACGAGAAGAAAGGTGATAGTATCGTCGATCAGGTAAACATTAAGTCTGCTTTGGCAGGAACTACTTTTTCGACAGTTGAAAAAGGAAGTGTAATAAATTTTTCTGTACGGGCAGGTGTTCCTGTTAAAAATGGAAATGGTGAAATTATTGGAGCTGTTTCTGCAGGTTACAGGCTTGATAAAGTAGAGCTGCTGGATCAAATCAAGGCATTATATAAAACTGACGTTACAATCTTTTTTGGTGATGTACGGCATAATACTACCATTGTGAAGGATGGTAAGAGAGTAATTGGAACAAAGCTTGACGCAAAGATAGCGGAGAAGGTGCTGGTAAGGAATGAACAGCATATAGGGGCTGCAGTTATTCTTGGTATGCCTTATGTAACAGCTTATAAACCCCTTATTGGCCCAAATAATCAAGCTATAGGGGTGGTTTTTGCAGGTCAGCAGCTTAAAGATGTTCTTACTGCCAGGAATAACCTGATTACTACCATCCTGTTGTTTACGATTCCCCTAACACTGATCCTTATAATTTTTATAGGCATCTTTGTAAGAAAGAATATAACAAATCCTTTGGGAAGACTGGTTCATCTTTCCAACACACTTGCTGAAGGAGATGTCAATGTTTCAATTAAATCCGACTCAAAGGACGAGATAGGAGAGCTGATGAACTCCTTCGGAAGAATGGTTGATAACATCCGCCAACAGGCCAATGCAGCAGAAAAAATCGCTGTTGGAGATTTAAATGTAGAGATTAAACCTAAATCAGAAAGGGATATTCTTTCAAACAGCATGACACTTGTGGCCAAGACACTCTCTGATCTGGTTAAAGAAGCGGAAATGTTAACAAACTCTGCAGTTGAAGGTAAACTTAAAACCAGAGGAGATACCGGCAAATTTAGCGGAGTGTATAAAGAAATCCTAGAGGGTGTTAATAATACTCTTGATGCAGTGGTTGAACCGATAAATGAAGCATCCATGGTGTTAAAAGAATTATCGGAGGGTAATCTTAAAGAGTATGTTAAAGGAAACTATGAGGGAGATCACGCAGTTATAAAGGATTCATTAAACAGCACTGTTGATACGTTGTCGGAGTATATACGTGAAATCACTGATGTACTGACAGAGCTGTCAAAGGGGAATCTGCATGTAAGCATAGCTGGAGAGTATAAAGGCGACTTTGTAGGAATAAAGAATTCTCTAAACATGATTATTGAATCGCTAAACAGTGTTCTGTCTGATATTAATAACGCTGCTGAACAGGTTGCAGCAGGGTCCAGACAGGTATCGGATACAAGCACCTCTCTATCGCAGGGTTCAACAGAGCAAGCAAGCTCAATTCAACAGCTAAGCGCTTCTGTTGAGGAGATTGCCGCAAAAACCAAAAAGAATGCTGTCAGTGCAAAAGAGGCAAACGATCTGGCTTTAGTGGCAAAGGATACTGCTGTTGAAGGAAACAATCGAATGAAGGATATGCTGCAAGCAATAAGCAAAATAAATGAGTCCTCGGTAAGTATATCTAAAATTATTAAAGTAATAGATGAGATTGCGTTTCAGACTAATATTCTGGCTCTAAATGCTGCGGTAGAGGCTGCAAGAGCCGGACAGTACGGAAAGGGTTTTGCCGTGGTAGCAGAAGAAGTTAGAAATCTTGCTGCAAAAAGTGCAGCTGCAGCTAAAGAGACCACAACACTGATAGAGGATTCAATAAACAGGGTAGAAGCGGGAACAAGTATTGCCAATGACACCGCTGATGCACTAAATAGAATAGTTGACAACATTTCCAGAGTATCCTCCTATGCAAGCAGCATTGCAGAGGCTTCCAATGATCAAGCCACTTCAGTTGCTCAGATCAACCAGGGTATAGGTCAGGTATCACAGGTAATTCAAACAAATTCGGCAATATCACAACAAAGCGCAGCAGCTAGTGAAGAACTATCAAGTCATGCGGAAATACTAAAGGATCTAGTCGGGAATTTTAATTTGAAAAGGAACAATTCCAAAAAGAATCATAATGAAGAGTTAACTCCTGAAATACTGAAAATGCTTGAGAAAATGACTCTAGAAAAAGATGGAGAAGGTACAAATACGTCGAATAAAGGTAAAAAGGCAGGGAGATCGGATAAGCTTAAAATTGACCTGCAAGATAAAGAATTTGGAAAATATTAATCAGAAATCTAACTTTATACCTTGACAGTATGAAATGTTTCCTTTATTATTTTGTTAAGATTCATTATCACGATAAAAACTATGATCAAGAGGAGTAAACAGTGACGGCTTAAAAGAGATGGGAAATCGGTGGCTGGAAGTTTCCCTTAAGTATCAGGCTGTTGAAGGTAGCTTGGGAGTTCTGCAGTTGAAAAGACGTATTTAGTAGGCTGCAGCGGTATAGAGCCGTTATTTCGAAGCCTTTGATGGAAGTCATATAAGACTTCATTTTAGAGGGCTGAGCTGTCCGATTATTTCGGGAATTTTGGTGGTACCGCGAAAATAGCCTTTCGTCCAATTATGTGGATGAAGGGCTTTATTTATTTTTCTAATGCTATGTTAGAGATAACGAACTGTAAAGATAAACATGTAATTCGCTCCGCTAATTTGATACAAATGGCTTGCCTATCTTGTTTATCTACTTTTACAGTTTGATCTCTATAAGGAGGGACGGTATTGTTTTATATAGTATTGCCATTGTTGTTTTTGGTTCCAGGTTTTGCTGCAGTTTTTATGGCCCAGGCAATAGTTGACAGATTTAAGCTTAACGAGAAGGTTCAATGCGATTTTGAACACGAGCTTAGCGAGGAAGAAATCCTGCAGTATAAAAATAATAAAGCGCTGCTTAATGTCAAGATGGCGGGTATGCTTACAGCTCTCCCCGGTATTATATTGATTATTATTATATTTAGGTAGGCTGCATGATATAAAGTACGTTGAAATCTGAAAATTTGATTTTTAAAACGGAGGTTTTATATATGAGTGAAGAAAAAAATATTGCAAAGACATATGACCCAAAGCAGGTTGAAGACAGACTGTACAAAGAGTGGATGGATAACGGTTATTTCCATGCCGTAGTAGACAAGAACAAGACACCATATACCATTGTTATACCACCCCCGAATATAACGGGACAGCTTCACATGGGTCATGCCCTCGATAATACCCTTCAGGATATCCTGATAAGATGGAAGAGGATGCAGGACTACTGTACCTTGTGGCTTCCGGGAACCGACCATGCTAGTATTGCTACCGAGGCAAAGATAGTTGAAGCTATGGCCAAGGAAGGTATTACAAAGGAAGATATCGGAAGAGAAAAGTTCTTGGAAAGAGCATGGGATTGGAAGGCCCATTATGGAGGAAGAATTGTTGAGCAGCTTAAGAAACTTGGAAGCTCATGTGATTGGGAACGTGAAAGATTTACAATGGATGAGGGACTATCGGAGGCTGTTAAGGAAGTTTTTATAAGGCTATATAAAAACGGACTTATCTATAGGGGTGAAAGGATTATAAACTGGTGTCCCAAATGTAATACCTCTATATCTGATGCAGAGGTTGAGTATGATGAAAAGGCCGGGCACTTCTGGCACATAAAATACCCTATAAAGGACAGCGGCGAATATCTTGTTGTTGCCACTACCAGACCTGAAACCATGCTGGGAGATACTGCAGTAGCAGTACATCCTGAAGATGAGAGGTACAGGCATCTTATCGGCAAGACGGTAGTTCTTCCGTTGATGAACAGGGAGATTCCGGTTATTGCCGACGAGTATGTTGAAAAAGAATTCGGAACCGGTGTAGTTAAGATAACCCCTGCACATGACCCCAATGACTTTGAAGTTGGTCTAAGACATAACCTGCCCCAAATAAGGGTTATGAATGATGATGCAACCATGAATGAGCTTGCCAGGCAGTACCAGGGCATGGACAGGTATGAAGCAAGAAAACAGATCATAAAAGATTTAGAGAATTTGGATCTGCTCCTTAAGGTTGAGGACCATACCCACAATGTAGGAACCTGTTATAGGTGTTCTACTGTTATAGAGCCTATAATATCAAAACAGTGGTTTGTTAAGATGAAGCCTCTGGCAGAGCCTGCCATTGAGGTGGTTAAAAACGGTACTATCAAGTTTGTACCCGAAAGGTTCTCTAAGATATACTTTAACTGGATGGAGAATATTCAGGATTGGTGTATTTCAAGGCAGCTGTGGTGGGGACACAGGATACCTGCATATTACTGCCAGGAATGCGGCTATATGATGGTAGATAGTGATATGCCGGATGTTTGTCCAAAATGTGGAAGTTCAAGAATTGAACAAGACCCGGATACCCTTGATACATGGTTCAGTTCTGCACTCTGGCCTTTCTCAACTCTAGGCTGGCCTGAAGAGACGGAGGATTTGAAGTATTTCTATCCTACCAATGTGCTTGTAACAGGCTATGATATTATATTCTTCTGGGTAGCCAGAATGATATTCTCCGGAATGGAGCATATGGGCAGGGAGCCGTTTAAATATGTATTTATACATGGTATTGTAAGAGACGCTCAGGGACGGAAAATGAGCAAGTCTTTAGGAAACGGTATTGACCCTCTTGAAATAATTGAAAAGTACGGTACGGATGCATTAAGGTTTGCGCTTACTATAGGTACTTCTCCAGGGAATGATTTGAGATTTTCCGATGAAAAGGTTGAATCCAGCAGGAACTTTGCCAACAAGGTTTGGAATGCATCAAGATTTGTTCTCATGAATTTTGACGAAAATCTTGAGTTTTCAAAGGTTAACCCTGGCAAATTTACTACGGCGGATAAATGGATATTAAGCAGGATAAACAGCCTTACAAAAGAAGTTACCGAGAATATGGATAAATTCGAGCTTGGTATAGCTCTACAAAAGATGTATGAGTTTATATGGGAAGAGTTCTGTGACTGGTATATTGAGCTTGTAAAGCCAAGACTCTATGACAGGGAAGACGATACAAGGCTTGAAGCACAGTATGTCCTGAATTATGTTCTAGGCTCGGCTATGAAGCTTCTACACCCCTATATGCCATTTATTACAGAAGAAATATACCGCCATCTTGTTTATGATGATGCAAGTATAATGGTATCAAAATGGCCGGAATACAGGGAAGACTACAACTTCCCTGAGGAAGAGAAGAAGATGAGCCTTATCATGGATGCGATCAAGAACATAAGGAATATAAGGGCAGAAATGAATGTACCTCCATCAAGAAAAGCAAAAACAATATTCGTTGCAGCAGGAAGTGAAGAACAAACAACATTGAAGGAAGGAAAAGTATTCTTTGAAAGGCTTGCATCCAGTTCAGAGGTAGCTGTACAATCTGATAAGTCCGGCATTCCTACTGATGCAGTTGCTTCCATACTGGCTGGGGTTGAAATATTTATTCCTTTAGAGGATCTTATAGATATTGAGAAGGAGATAGAGAGACTGGAAAAGGAAATGGCCAATCTTCAAAAAGAGCTTGAAAGGGTAAACAATAAGCTAAGCAATGAGGGTTTTGTTGCAAAAGCTCCACAGAAAGTAATAGAAGAAGAGAAGGCAAAGAAGGAAAAATATCAGGAAATGTATGATAAGGTGGCGGAAAGATTAAATGGCCTTAAGAAATAGGCTTATTGACAGCAGGTTATTATAAATACTAAAGGTGTTTTGTGCAAAATGCAGCTTAAGATAGAAAATGCTGCATGTAAATACTCTAAAACTTGGTTTTTAGGCCCGAAATATGATAAGTGACACTGTTTGTACAAGGCGTGAATTGGTTTATGAATTTTCATAAATTAATACTTGCAAAAAAATGATCAATATGTTATTATTTAAATAAGTTTTAGAAGAATTAAATTTAATACTGTATTAGGTTTTAGCTACCTGGTCGTGGTTTTATATAATAGCGCTGATGCTTTCTTGATTTACTGTAAAAGTATGTCAAGAAAGCTTTTTTGTTTATCCGAAAAGGTGGGACTCCCAGGCAGGCAGTAGAATGGGCCGTTGCTTCGGTGAGAAAATAGACGTATTAGGGTCATTAAAATTGCCGGATCTGGTAGGCATGCAGCAGAAGCTTCTTCGAATTATGGATGAGATAGAAATAAAAAACTTTACTACAACTTAGGGTTGTCTTTTGGAGGGATGAAAATGGAATATGGAAAGTTTGTCTTAGCCGGAGAGGATAGGAAAGTGCTGGCAGGTGTTAAAAACGCCCTGGCAGCCAACGGGCATATCTATACAGGATATTCACAGGAACCTTTTAACGTTTTAAGACTTATTAGAAGACACACTCCCGATCTTGTAATTGTTGATGTAGGAAACAGCTTTAAGGAGCTTAGACAAACACTTGTAGTAATTGATGAAGAGCTTCTTGCAGCATGTATATTGATACTTGAGAATAGAAATGATGAGGTTTTTGACTTCTTAAGAAAGTCTAGAGTAATGACATATATAACAAAACCTGTTTTTGATGAAAATATTATTCAGATTACCGACATATCTATTATTAACCACAAGAGAG
>JBMOLK010000028.1:0-2725 GCA_049325575.1 Bacillota bacterium
TACCACCTCATATAGCTAATAATGCTTCTCTCTCTATAGGATCAATTAATTTATCCCCTTTGCTTATAAAAAGGCCGGAGCGGTGAATCTTAACAATATCAAAGCTAAAACCGGAAAACTCACTAAATGCCGATACCAAAAGCTCCGGTTTTAAATTTGCCGCACTCCCGGCACTAAGCAGCATTGAAAGGCAAAGGGCTCCGCTTAATATGCTGCTATTTATAGTATCCTCATTCCTTAGTCTATCTATATAGCTTAAAATCCATGTATTTTCACAGGTATCCCTGCTTGAATCTTCTTTGGCTGCTGTTTCTAAAGCTTTAGTATTTTGAATGCTTTTCACAGTGATATTGTAAATCATGGGCCTGATATTAACTTGTTTTGTCTTACCTTTGGACTCTTTGCTTACGTATATTTCTTGTCTTTCCAGGAATTTCTCAAGTATCTCTCTTATTTCCTTTATTCCCACATTTACATCGTCTGTAACCACAACTTCATATGATGCAACGGCAATTGATGCCATAATGTTAGACTTTGTTTTCTTTTCCCTGGCATCCATAATTCTGATTCCAGAGGGAAGGTTCCTGTTAAGTTTGTCCATAAAATCTCCAGGCTCAATCATATCACTAAGTTCAAAGTCAACATATTCAGCTTCACTTGTAACCCCTACCGACAGCGGAAGACCAAAAACAAGCTGCGGGTGAGGATTAAACCCCTGGGAATAAGCTATTGGAATACCTGAACGCCTAAGTGCCCTTTCAAACATTCTCATCAAATCCAGATGTGATATATACTTAACCTCTTCACCACGGACAAACCTTGCTCTAATGTTATTCAAGACAAATACCTCCCTCAAATACAGTAGCTCCACAGCCGGAGCAGTTTGTCCTGCAATTAGAGGTAACCTCTTCCCGGTAAGCCCTTTCACTTTCTTTCTGTAAAAACTTCTTTGATACACCTACATCTACATGGTCCCACGGAAGTATTTCTTCATATTCCCTTTTCCTATTGGCATAAAAATGCGGATCAACTTCACACTCATGAAATGCTTCCATCCAGGCGCCATACTTAAAATGTTCTCCCCAGCCGTCGAATTTGCAGCCTTTTTGAAATGCCCTAAGCAGTACTTTTCCCAGCTTCCTGTCGCCTCTTGCAAAGACCGCTTCCAGAAAACTCAATTCCGGGTCGTGCCAGTTGTATTTAATATTTTTACTTTTTATTTTACCCTTTAAAAATCTCTGTTTTTCCCTTAGGACTTCCATTGTATCCTGACTCTCCCACTGGAAAGGTGTAAAAGGCTTTGGTACAAAGGAAGATGTACTGATAGTCACACTAAGACCCTTACCCCTCTTATCCTTTGGAGTATTCATATATGCACTAACAACTTTTTCTCCCAGCTTTGCTATACCTTCAATATCATCTAAAGTCTCTGTTGGAAGACCCAGCATAAAGTAAAGTTTTACTCCGCTCCAGCCGCCTCCAAAAGCTGTGGTTACAGAATTCAGAAGATCCTCTTCGGTTACTCCCTTGTTAATTACATCCCTAAGTCTCTGGCTTCCAGCTTCAGGAGCGAAGGTCAAACCGCTTTTTCTGACCTTCTGAGCCTTTTCCATTAGATCCAGTGAAAAGGAATCAATTCTAAGGGATGGAAGAGAAAGGTTCACCCTCCTGGGCTCCATTTCACCTATAAGTCCTTCCGTTAGCTCTTTTAACAAAGGATAGTCACTGGTACTAAGGGACGTAAGAGAAATCTCTTCATAGCCTGTACTGTCCTCAAGTCTCCTGGCAAGCTCCAACAGCCTGTCTGATGACCTTTCCCTCACCGGTCTGTATATAAAACCTGCCTGACAAAATCTGCAGCCTCTTGTACACCCTCTAAACAACTCGAGCATTATCCTATCATGAACAATACCTGTATAAGGAACAATTATCCTATCAGGGAAAAATACATTATCCAGGTCTTTAACAATCCTCTTTCTTATCTTTATCGGAAAGCGGTCTTCTTTAGGTAAAACTTTATATATAGTACCATCACTGTTATATTCAACTTCATAAAATGCCGGTACGTATATACCTTCTATCACAGATATGGAACGTAAGAAATGCTCCCTTGGAAGCCCTTTTCTTTTCCAGTCGCCATAGGCATCCATAACTTCATTGATTATTTCCTCTCCCTCACCCATCATAAAAAAATCCACAAAGTCAGCCAGTGGCTCGGGATTATATGCACAAGGACCCCCTGCACAAACAAACGGATGCCCTTCTGCTCTTTCACTGCTTAAAACAGGCACATCTGCAAGATCAAGCATGTTTATAATATTGGTATAACTCATTTCATACTGCAGGGTAAAACCGATAAAGTCAAACTCTTTAATAGGATCGTGGGATTCAAGACCAAAAAGGGGTATATTGTTTTCCCTCATTTTTACTTCCATGTCTATCCATGGAGCAAAAACTCTTTCACAGAAAGTATCCTTTCTTTCGTTAAGGAGGTGGTATAAAATCTTCATACCAAGATGAGACATACCAACTTCATAGACATCAGGAAAGCAGAAAGCAAACCTTATGTCTATTCCTTCTAAATCCTTATGAACACTATTCCACTCGTTCCCTACATATCTTGACGGTTTTTCAACACTTTGTAATATTCTATCACTAATTCCTATACCCAACTCAACCTCCATAGTAAAATTTTAATATATAAAAATAAAATAATTACGGACTA
>JBMOLK010000029.1:0-22890 GCA_049325575.1 Bacillota bacterium
TAGAGTTTAACAAGAGAACCAATACACTGGAACAGACCCAATACAAGTATACACTTCAAGACATTGAGAAACCGAATCTATTCAGGGAAATTTTTAATTATGATGAAATTCCAAAGTGTGCCTTTAACCATAGAAGGGTTCCAATGTTTCCCGCAGAGGAAATATGGATAACAGATACAACATTTAGAGATGGACAACAATCCAGGGCTCCCTATACTGTTGACCAGATTGTACACTTATTTGACCTTCTACATAGGCTTGGAGGACCAAACGGTGTAATCAGACAGTGCGAGTTTTTTCTCTATAGTGATAGGGATAAAGAAGCGGTTTACAAATGTCAGGAAAAAGGATATAAGTATCCGGAGGTTACAAGCTGGATAAGAGCTACCAAAAATGACTTCCAGTTGGCTAAGGATATGGGAATGAAGGAAAGCGGTATTTTAGTAAGCTGCTCCGACTACCATATTTTTAAAAAGCTCAATATGACCAGAAAACAGGCACTTGACCATTATATGGGTATCATTAAGAGCGCTATAGAAGTAGGTATAAAGCCAAGATGTCATTTTGAGGATATTACAAGAGCTGATTTTTACGGTTTTGTTGTACCATTTGCGCTGGAGCTTAGAAAGCTTATGGAAGAAAGCGGGGTTCCGATAAAAATACGTGCTTGTGATACTTTGGGTTATGGAGTTGCATATCCTGGAGCTGCCTTACCTAGAAGCGTACCCGGAATAATATATGGACTTAGGCATCATGCAGGGTTCCCCAGTGAGCTTATTGAGTGGCACGGACATAACGACTTTTATAAAGCTGTCAGTAATTCAGCCACTGCTTGGTTATATGGGGCTTCAAGTGTAAACTGCTCACTTTTAGGTATCGGAGAAAGAACCGGTAATACGCCGCTGGAAGCAATGGTTATAGAGTATGCCCAGTTAAGGGGTACTACTAACGAAATGGATACAACAGTCATAACAGAGATAGCGGAATATTATGAAAAGGAACTGGATTACCAAATACCACCCAGGACCCCTTTTGTTGGAAGACACTTTAATGTCACACAAGCAGGGATACATGCCGACGGACTTTTGAAAAACGAGGAAATCTATAATATATTTGATACAGCCAAGCTCTTAAACAGGCCTGTAGGTGTTGCAATTAACCAGACATCAGGCCTTGCCGGAATAGCACATTGGATTAATAGTTATTTCGGACTGGAAGGCAATAAGAAAATTGATAAAAGGGATGAAAGAGTGGTCAGGATAAAGGATTGGGTGGACGAACAGTACAAGGTTGGACGTGTTACCGCAATAGGTGATGATGAACTTGAAGAAATAATAAGACAGATTGCACCGGAAATCTTTGACTTGGCACTTTAATAATATTGTAATAAAAATGAGGGGGAAAGAAAGTGGGATTAAATTTAGCACAAAAAATAATAAAAGAACATCTGGTAAGTGGGGAAATGATCCCCGGTAATGAAATATCCATAAGAATAGATCAGACTTTGACACAGGATTCTACAGGAACCATGGCTTACCTGCAGTTTGAAGCTATTGGCATACCAAGGGTAAAAACCAAAAAGTCAGTTGCTTATATTGATCATAACACACTTCAAGCTGGCTTTGAGAATGCTGATGATCATAAGTACATTCAGACTGTTGCTTCAAAACATGGGGTATATTTCTCAAGACCGGGCAACGGAATTTGTCATCAGGTTCAATTGGAAAGGTTTGGCGTGCCTGGAATGACTCTTCTGGGTTCTGACAGTCATACTCCTACCGGTGGCGGGATTGGTATGCTGGCCATAGGAGCTGGTGGGCTTGATGTTGCAGTTGCAATGGGCGGAGGTCCATACTATCTTACAATGCCTAAGGTATGTAAGGTTGTTTTAAAAGGTAGTCTCAAACCCTGGGTCAGTGCAAAGGATATTATCCTTGAAGTATTACGTATTATGACTGTAAAAGGTGGAGTTGGCAAAGTAATTGAATATGCTGGAGAAGGTATAAAAAGCCTCACTGTTCCTGAAAGGGCTACCATAACAAATATGGGAGCGGAGCTTGGTGCGACTACATCCATATTCCCAAGTGATGAGGTGACAAAAGAGTTTCTCAAAGCACAGGGAAGGGAAAATGATTGGGTTGAATTAAAGCCTGATACAGATGCACAATATGATGAAGAAATAATTATTGAGCTTGATAAATTAGAACCTTTGGCAGCACAGCCTCATAGTCCTGATAACGTTGCCAGGATTAAAGATATTGGAAAGATAAAGGTTGACCAGGTTGCTATCGGTAGCTGCACAAACTCTTCATTTATGGATATGATGAAGGTGGCAAAAGTATTAAAGGGCAAGAACGTTCATCCTAATGTAAGCCTGGTTATTGCACCCGGGTCCAAACAAGTGTTGACAATGCTTGCGCAAAATGGAGCACTGGCGGATATGGTGGCAGCCGGCTCAAGAATACTGGAAAGTGCATGCGGACCATGTATAGGAATGGGTCAGGCACCCTGCACCGATGCCGTATCACTTAGGACATTTAACAGAAATTTTGAAGGCAGAAGCGGTACAAAGTCAGCCAAGGTATACCTTGTGAGCCCTGAAGTAGCTGCAGCCAGCGCCATTACAGGGGTTATGACAGACCCGAGAGAGCTGGGCGAAGCTCCTTCGATTCAAATGCCTGAAGCATTTGTTACAGATGACAATATGGTCCTGGCACCTGCACCTGAAGGTGTTGAAGTTGAGGTAGTAAGAGGACCAAATATAAAGCCCTTCCCGGTTAATAAGGCATTGGCTGATAAAGTTGAAGGGAAGTCATTAATAAAGGTTGGAGATAATATAACAACCGACCATATTATGCCTTCAAACGCAAAACTGCTGCCCTTTAGGTCAAATGTTCCCTATCTCGCAGAGTTTTGTCTGACTCCATGCGACCCTGATTTCCCCAAAAGGGCAAAAGAAAACGGCGGCGGATTCATCATAGGCGGATCAAATTACGGACAGGGGTCAAGCCGTGAACACGCTGCACTTGCGCCTCTTCAGTTGGGGGTAAAGGGGGTTATCGTCAAGTCCTTTGCGAGAATTCATATGGCAAACCTTATTAACTCAGGTATAATCCCAATGACGTTTGAGAATGAAGCTGACTACAATGAAATAGACATGGGAGACGAACTTCTAATTGAAAATGCAAGAGAACAAATCAAAGGCGGCAGCAAGGTTATAGTCAGGAACATAACCAAAAACAAGGATATAAAGGTTAATGTTTCACTATCCGAAAGACAGGTGGAAATGGTACTTGCCGGAGGACTTCTTAACTATACAAGGCAGCAAAGTCAATAATAAATTGTGCTCTACAAAGGGGGAGAGCAAAGATGGCAAAAATTGAACATGATGAAAGTGAAAGTTATTTACATTCGCTTAGGGCCAAGGTGTTTTACCACATTCAAAATGATATTTTAAATGGTGTGTATAAGCCTGGTGACAGCCTTACAGAGAAGAAGCTCTGCGATGAGCTTGGTGTTAGCAGGACCCCTATAAGGGAAGCAATAAGGCAGCTTGAACTTGAGGGTCTGGTTCAGTCGACTCCTAATAAAGGTGCTGTTGTTACAGGAATATCTGCTAAAGATATAGAAGAAATATTTATAATCAGAATGATGATTGAGGGGCTTGCTGCAAGATGGGCAGCAGAGAATATAACACCTGACGAACTGGAAGAGCTAAAAGAAGCTGTAGACCTTGAGGAGTTTTATACAATGAAGAATGACACAGAGCATCTTTTAAAGTTTGACTCAAGATTTCACGAGATTATATTCAAGGCCAGCAAGAGTAAGCCGCTTATGCATGTGTTAAGGACGTTTCATCACTATGTTCAAAGAGCCAGAAATGCATCATTTGAATCACCTGGTAGAGCAGAGAAGGTGCTAAAGGAACATAAGGCGATCCTGGAAGCAATAGTTGAAAGGGATCCTGATAAGGCTGAAAGGCTGACTACAGAGCATGTTAGCAATGCTTCCATCACCTACAAAAATTTAAGCAAAGTTCAGATAAAAAACGAGGGATTATAATCCCTCGTTTTTTACATCCAATTATGTTTATTTTCTACTAAATACATTTTAGAGATAGCGAACTGTAAAGATAAACATATAATTCGCTTAAGCCTATTTGATTCAAATGGCTTGCTCATCAAATTTATCTATTTTTACGGTTCGATCTCTTTAACAGTGGAATAATAAGAAGGGTTTAAGGGATTGTAAAGTTTTGGTTAAACTCAATTTGTTTGCGGCTTAATGCCATCATATGGTATAATAGCACCGATTATATAAAAATGGAGTTGTGATATGAAACTTCCTACTGAATTTTTAGAGAAAATGAAAGCTTTGCTTGATGATAATGAGTTTGAAGAGTTTATAAAATCATACGAAGTGCCAAGATTCTATGGTCTTAGGGTAAATACTTTAAGAATAAGTGTTGATGAATTTTTAAAGATTTCACCGTTTAAGCTTGAACCAATACCCTGGACCAGGGACGGTTTTTACTACAATGAAGGGGAAAATCCGGGAAGACATCCTTACTATCATGCAGGGCTTTATTATATCCAGGAGCCTAGTGCCATGCTGCCGGGATTTGTTATGGATGCACAGCCAGGGGAGTTTGTTCTGGATCTTTGTGCTGCTCCGGGAGGTAAGACTGTGCAAATGGCAGCCGGAATGCAGGGGAAAGGATTGCTGGTAGCAAACGATATAAGTTCTGACAGGGTAAAAGCCCTGGTCAAAAATATTGAACTATGTGGTATATCAAATGCCATAGTAACCAATGAGACACCGGATAAGCTTGCATCCAGGTTTGGTAATCTTTTTGACAGAATACTTGTTGATGCACCCTGCTCAGGTGAAGGTATGTTTAGAAAAGATGAGGATGCTGCAAAAAGCTGGGGTAAGTATAAGTGTGGACTATGCTGCAAAATGCAGAGTGAGATCCTTGAAAAAGTAGATGAAATGTTAAAACCCGGAGGTTTTCTGGTATATTCTACATGTACATTTTCACCTGAAGAGAATGAACAGATGATTTCATATTTTTTGGATAAGTTTAAGGACTATGATCTGGTAGACATACCTAAGTTTTCAGGCATTGACAGCGGTCGGCCCGAGTGGTCGGACGGCAACAAAGAGCTTTTGAAGACCGTAAGACTATGGCCCCATAAAGTAAACGGTGAAGGACACTTTACTGCCCTTCTTAGGAAAAGAGGTCATGGCGGTATAATTAGCAACAGAATAAATGAGAATAAAACTGCTGATATTAATAAAGCTATACAGCCTTTCCATAGTTTTATCCGGGACAATTTAAACAAAGATGCTGATGGATATTTCAGTATGAAAGGAAACAACCTTTACTGTTTACCGGTTAAGCCTCCAGATCTTTCAGGTATAAAGGTGGCAAAATTCGGACTTTATTTGGGAGAAATTATAAATGGAAGATTTGAGCCTTCCCACTCATTTATTCTTTCCCTTAAAAAGGGAGACTTGAAAAATGCATTGAACTTTAGTTCTGACTCAAGTGAAGTTTTAAGATACCTTAAGGGGGAGACACTAATGATTGAAGGAAGTAAGGGTTATACTGGAGTTCTGGTAGACGGCTATACCCTTGGATGGGCCAAGCAAACCGGGGATATGCTAAAAAACTTGTACCCTAAAGGCTGGAGAAAGATGAACTAGCGGAGTAAGTGCCTTTTAATATTTTTGTTGTATTGGAAAGTAAAAACAGAAAGTTGGTGAGATTTTGAGAGAAACCCAGAGAGTTGATAAGATACTATCGAATTTTGGATATGGCACCAGAAAAGAGATTAAGCAGCTTGTCAAATGCGGAGCAGTAAAAGTTGACGGCATCATAGTTAAGGATAGCGGTATACATGTAGACCCAAATGAGAGCTCCATAGAGGTGTCTGGAGAGATTTTAAAGTACCGTGAATACATTTATGTTATGATGAATAAGCCTCAGGGGGTCATATCTGCAACCTATGACAACAAGCTTAGGACGGTAGTAGATATTTTACCTAATGAGTATAAGTGCTTTGACCTTTTTCCTGCAGGAAGACTGGATATTGATACCGAAGGGCTTCTTCTTATGACAAATGACGGACAGTTGGCCCATGAGCTTTTATCGCCCAAAAAGCATGTACCTAAAAGGTATTATGCCATTATTGACGGTAATGTAACCGAATCGGATGTTGAAGCCTTTAAAGAAGGCGTAGTACTTGATGATGGTTATAAGACCCTTTCTTCCAATTTATTAATATTAAAGTCAGGTGATATATCAGAGATAGAAATCGTAATCTTTGAAGGCAAATTTCACCAGGTAAAGAGGATGTTTGAGGCTGTTGGAAAGAAAGTAAAGTACTTAAAAAGGGTCGAAATGGGAAAGCTTAAGCTGGATGAGACATTAGAGACAGGACAATGCAGGGAGCTTACCGATGAGGAAATATCTTTACTTAAGGAAAGCCGAATAAATTAAGCATACAGGTGGGGAAGAGAAAAATGAATAAACAGAGCATAGGCAAACTATCTTTGTTCTTAACCGGTATTGAGCAAAGGTTATTGGATAACAAGGATTTTTTTAAAAAAATAACTGTTGTGTACAAATCGGGAACCAAAGAGTTTCCTGCTAATATCTGGTTAGAGAACGGAAAGTTAAAAATGAACTTTAACGGAAATACTGAAACCCTTGAGATGAACTGGATGTCTTTAAGGGTTTTAAAGCATGCTCAAAATTATGAAGCCCTTATTCTTATATATGAAGAAAGAGGCAATACAATTATTATTGAAGCTGATGATAAAAATGTTAAGATGAAGACTAAAGAGACAAAAGCACAGGAAGAAATGTTAAGAGCGCACCATGAAGCACCACAGGTATCCAATAGAGATTATTATATTAAGGTTGGTCAGGCAGATGACTTGCTTAAGGAAATTGGAATTTTGGGGGCCAACGGGAAAATAAAAAACGACATGATTAGAAAATATAATCAGATAGACCACTTTGTAGAACTTATAGATGATCTGATAAAAGATCTTGCAAGTGAGCATGAATCCATAACGGTTCTGGACTGCGGCTGTGGGAAATCTTATCTTACCTTTGTTTTAAACTATTACATTAAGGAAGTATTAAAGAAACCCTGTTACTTTATAGGGTTGGATTATTCCAGTACCGTAATTGAAGCCTCAAAGAAAATGGCAGATAATTTGGGTTATCACAATATGGAGTTCAAGGTAACGGATATAAAAAACTATCAGGCATCCAGGGAAATACACCTGGTTATAAGCTTGCATGCCTGTAATACTGCAACAGATGAGGCAATAGCTTTGGCAGTAAACAATAATGTAAAATCAATGGTGATGGTTCCGTGCTGCCAGCAGGAGATATTGAATCAATATTCCTACCCTCCTTTTGAGCATATAATAAAACACGGTATACTAAAGGCTCGAATGGCTGATGTTATCACTGACGGCATAAGAGCAGTACTTTTGGAATCTTTAGGATATAAGGTTTCAATTGTAGAATACATATCTCCTATTGAGACGCCAAAAAACCTTATGATAAGAGCTCAAAAAGTACAGCCTGCAAATAATAAAATACTATCTGAATATAAAGAACTGAAAAAAATTCTCGGTATTAACCCGACACTGGAGAAACTAATCTATTTAAAACAAAAACAGTGAATGAAACAATAAACATATACACATATTAATAAAAATGAAATAAGGCAGTAATTATATAAATTGCTATTTTGCAAGCTATAAGTGAGACTTTTGCACCCTATTTGGGCTTATGTTTTATACTATATAATTTTAGGGTGCAAATGATAATTGGAGAACATGTAGTTGACTGCCAGTGTTTTTTTTAATAAAATTAATTTGGGTTTAAAATGAAAACTAATAAAAAAAAGTTAATAAAAGTAAGGTTCCTGTTAACTTTTTTTCAAAAACAACCGAATAATAATTGGAAAGAATAGTTTTGATATCGGATACACCATTTGTACATTTGATTTTAATATTTTCATAACAAAAAATAATGCAATATAAGCAGAACTTAAGGGGAAACTTTAAATTACTAAAAATCTAACGAAGAGGTGATTGTTATGGCTAAAACAAAGCAGTTATACGAAGATAATGGTGTTGAGGTCTCCAAAACTCCTATAAGTGTTGGGGATGAAGTTACCCTCCTATATAGCGGTTTGCTCGCTAAAAGCGGGGCGGAAATGGTATATGCACATATTGGTTATGGAGATAACTGGGAAGAAAAAGCATTTATTCCCATGCAGAAGGATAATGATGTTTTTAAAGCAACAATCAAGGTTAACCACCCTGACAGTCTGAATATTGCATTTAAGGATAGCGGGGAGAACTGGGATAACAATTCTCATTCCAATTATTCATTCAAGGTAGCCAAAAAGGCGGCAAAGGCTTCAAAGGAAGCTGAAGAAGCTAAAGCAGCTAAAGAAGTCAAAGAAAAGGCAACTGCAAAAGCAGCAGAGAAGACTGTAGTAGAAAAGACAGCAGCAGCCAAAAAGACAACTGCCGCTGCTGCAAAAAAGACCGCGACAAAGAACACTGCCACAAAAAAGACTACTGAAAAATAATTGTGTAGACTTAAGGACCACTTGAACAAGTCTAAAGTACTATTTAAATTTGTTTCTGTGCGCGGTATAATATAAGTAGTTTAGGTATTTGCAAATTATGACTTCCTCTACCATCTATGCTAAGCATATCGTTATAAAGAAAGAAGGAAGGAAGTAATGTTTGCATTAACCTTTTAAAAGAGGGGGCAATACTATTATGGAAAAGGTAATGCAACCAAAGAAGAATTTAAAATTGACCGACGCAGAGAAGAAGGTACTGCTTGCGTATTCGGTACATGCAAGTGATGAAGGCTTGAGACCGGCACCAGGTACAACAACCTTGGATAAAAAACTTTTGAGTTGAATTAATTAAACAAATGATACGTAAAAAAGGGGTGAACAACCTCTTTTTTAATTTGTATAATGCACCTTTGCACAACATATAGTTGCAATATTGCTTTTTGTGTGATAAAATCGCTATAAAGTTATCATGAAGATAACAGCATGGATTTTTATTTCTGATTAATAGGGCTACGAAGGTCCGGTAGTTTGTCCGGGTTTTCGTAGCCCTTTTTAAAGGCTATGTAACCTATAACTTTGGAAGGGTGGTTTTATGCATATTCCTGACGGTTATTTGAGTCTTCAAACTAGTATACCTATTTTTGGTGCAATGATTCCCATATGGTCATTAGTTTTTAATAAGCTTAAGAGCACACTGAATTATAGAAAAGTGCCTTTATTATCATTATGTGCAGCGTTCTCTTTTGTTGTTATGATGTTTAATATACCATTGGGGGCAAGTTCGGTTCATGCTGTCGGGGCAGTATTCATAGCTGTGGTTCTTGGTCCGTCTGCAGCTTGTGTTGCTGTTTCGGCTGCTCTTATAATACAGGCTTTCATCTTTGGAGATGGAGGAAAATTGGCTATAGGTGCCAACTGCTTTAATATAGCCTTTGCAATGTCTTTTGTTGGCTACTATGTCTATAAATTTATTAAAGGTAAATCCGATATATTATCCAAACGCAGTATGCTGGGAATATTTCTGGGAAGTTATGTGGGTTTAAACACTGCAGCTTTATTAACAGCTATAGAATTCGGCATACAGCCAATTTTGTTTAAAACAGCAGAAGGCATACCGGAATATGGATTTTATCCTTTATCTGTTGCAGTGCCTGCAATTATGCTTGAGCATCTATTAATAGCCGGACCTATAGAGGGTATTATTACTTGTTCAATGATAGGATATTTGGCAAAATTCAGTCCGCAAATATTTCAAACCGGCATAAATAACAGTATTGAGAAAAGTGAGAAGTTTTCCTTTGGTAGTTATAAGGCCTTTGCATTTGGTCTTATTATTATGATTCTTGCCGTTCCTTTAGGGCTGCTGGCAGAAGGTACTGCCTGGGGAGAGTGGGGACCTGATGAGGTCATGGATATGCTTGGCTATATTCCCCGGGGAATGGAGGGCTTTTTTTCCTGGTGGAGCGGATTTGTTCCGGATTACTCTTTTCCCGGACTTGATGGCAATTTCACCCAATCATCCTTGGGGTATATATTATCTGCTATAATAGGGGTATTGTTGATCTTTACTTTAATGTTTGTTTCCAGTAAGCTTATATGTAATAAAGAAGAGTCAAAGTAGAGATAGCAGACTGTAAAGGTAAACTGACAGGAGTAACTTGAATTGGATAATTTAAAGGAAAACACAAATACAATTGTAAAGAATATTCCGGATTGGCTTATTAATAATAAAGAAGATATAACAGGTAATCGAAGGTTGCTAAATCTTGGATTTATCCGGCATACTTTATTGTCTATTTCACAGGTAATTCAAAATGATTTGCAGTCGGAACGGTTTTCAGCCGTAACAGGGCTTATGCAGAGTATTGATACCAGGGTAAGGCTTTTAACCATGTTATATTTTATGATTTTTACAGCTTTAGTGAAAAGTACTCTCTCCCTCTTATTTCTGTTTTTTATTGCACTTATGCTGGCAAGGTTATCGGGACTTGTTATTTCGTCATTTTTAAAAAGGGTTTGGCTTTTTGTACCCTTAGTGTTGTTATTCTTCTCGATTCCTGCTGCAACCAACCTCTTTATAGATGGAAAACCTGTATTCTATTTGTTTAGGGGGTTGACTCTGAATATTTTTACTATAAGACTTCCGGAGTCAATATATTTTTCTTATGAAGGCTTAAATGCCGTTGTTAAAATGGTCATGCGTACAGGTGTTTCTTTATCTTTCGGGTATGTACTTTTTATGACCACACGTTGGTCCGGAATAACAAAATCGTTGAGTATATTGGGTGTACCTGGGTTTGTTATAAGTATATTGAATATGACATACAAATACATTTTTATTTTGATTAGGGTCTCGATAGATTTGTTTGAAGCTAGGTTTCTAAGAACTATAGGAAGGGTTGACAACAGGGAAAACAGGAGATTTGCATCTGGCGCTATGGCGTATCTGTTTTTAAAATCCCACTATATAAGTGAAGAAGTATATAGTTCTATGATCTGCAGGGGATATTCAGGAAAGCACGATTCTCTTGAAAGCTTTAAGCTATCTGTCAGAGAGGTTTTATGGTGCATAAATATCCTGGTATTATCGGTAATTTTGATTATGGGGGAAATAACGCTTGGTTAATGATAAGTTTGTTTTTGAGCTTTCGGGTGTTTCTTTTAACTATCCTTATGACGAACCTGTCCTTAGAAATATAAGCTTAGGAATTACAGAGGGAGAGAAAGTATGTATTCTAGGAGCAAACGGCTGCGGCAAGTCTACCCTCTTAAAGCTTTTGGCAGGTCTTGTTTATCCTAAAAGCGGGTCCTTTAAAGCTTTTGGGCAAGAAGTTAGCGAAAAATCGTTCTTAAACAGTAGTTTTCTAAAAACATACCACAAAAGAATCGGTTTTATTTTTCAGGAGTCAGATGTGCAGCTTTTTTGCAGTACAGTCAGGGAAGAAATCGCTTTTGGTCCTATGCAGCTGGATTTGCCGCGGGATGATGTTATTAAAAGGGTAGAAGATATAATGAATCTTCTTGATATTTGTCATTTAAGGAATAAGGTGCCTTTTAAACTTAGCGGAGGTGAAAAGAAAAAGGTAGCTATTGCATCTGTTCTGGTATTAAACCCACAGGTATTAATACTGGATGAGCCTACAAACGGGTTGGACCCAAAAACACAAAGATGGATGGCAGAGCTTTTGACTACCCTTAATAATAATGGTAAGACCCTGATTATCTCAACCCATAACCTGGACCTGGTTTTAGAGCTCTCTGACAGGGCTGTGGTATTGGGGGAAGATCATTCAATTGCAATAGATGATTCCACAGGTACTGTTCTAAAGAGCAAGGAGGTTTTACGCCAGGTAAACCTTATATAAAATTAAAAAAATTCTGTTTAGTAAATACGGTGTGGGGGTATACAATAAACACAAGGATAATTGAAGAAATTTTTAGGAGGTAATAAGTATGACAGTAAAAGTATACTCAACACCTACATGTCCATGGTGTACCATGGCAAAAAGATATCTTAGCTCAAAGAATGTTCAGTATGAGGATTTGGACGTATCAAAAGACAGGGACGCAGCTTTGGAAATGATACAAAAGTCAGGCCAAAGGGGTGTACCGGTACTTGATATTAATGGAAATATCTTAGTTGGCTTTGATCAAAATGAGATTGATAGACTGCTTAGTGCTTAAAGGGGGGGAACCTCCTTTTTTTAATGTTTAGAATACTTAAAAACAGTGAAAATATATTATAAATATATTGACAAAAGGTGTTATTGAATATAGTATAATATAAAACATATAGGATTACTAGGAAATGATTTCTGAACTAATATAATTGGAGGTAAAATTATGGAAGAAAGAAAGTTAGGCTTTGATACCCTTCAGGTACATGCCGGTCAAAAACCCGACCCAACCACTGGTTCCAGAGCAGTACCCATCTACCAGACAACATCATATGTGTTTAATAACACAGAACATGCAGCAAATTTGTTTGCATTAAAAGAATTTGGAAATATCTATACCAGGATTATGAACCCTACCAACGATGTGTTTGAAAACAGGATGGCAGCGTTAGAGGGTGGTGTAGGTGCGCTGGCAGTTTCATCAGGTTCTGCAGCCATAACCTATTCAATACTCAATATTGCAGGATGCGGAGACGAAATAGTGTCGGCCAGCACTTTATACGGCGGAACCTATAATCTTTTTTCAATTACTCTGCCCAAGCTGGGTATAAAAACAGTGTTTGTAGACCCCGATGATCCTGAGAACTTTAGAAAAGCTATTAACGAAAGAACAAAGGCTCTGTATATCGAGACTATTGGTAATCCGAGGATAAATGTAGCTGATATTGAAGCAATTGCTAAGATAGCACATGAAAACGGGATACCTCTCATAGTTGACAATACCTTTGGAACTCCTTATCTTATAAAGCCAATAGAGTTCGGTGCAGATGTAGTAGTTCACTCTGCAACAAAGTTTATTGGAGGTCACGGAACCTCAATAGGCGGAATAATAGTTGATTCAGGAAAGTTTGATTGGGCTTCAAGCGGAAAGTTTCCAGGCTTTACAGAACCTGACCCAAGCTACCATGGAATAAAGTATGTTGAAGCATTCGGGCCCATGGCATTTATTATTAAAGCGAGGGTACAGCTTTTAAGGGATACAGGTGCTTCCATAAGTCCTTTTAACTCCTTCTTGCTTCTACAGGGACTTGAGACCTTATCTCTTAGGGTTCAAAAGCATGTAGATAATACAAAAAGAATTGTAGAGTTTTTATTAGGTCATCCAAAGGTTAGTTGGGTCAATTATCCTTCGATAGAAGGGAACAAGTATTATGACCTTTCACGTAAATACTTTCCTAAGGGCTGCGGTTCCATATTTACCTTCGGTATAAAGGGAGGCCTTGAAGCAGGAAAAAGATTCATAGAAAATCTGGAGATATTTTCATTACTTGCAAATGTTGCCGACGCCAAGTCTCTTGTTATACATCCTGCAAGTACAACTCATCAACAGCTCACAGAGGAAGATCAGATTTCTGCCGGTGTGACACCTGATATGATCAGACTTTCTATTGGTATTGAAGATGTGGAAGACCTCATCCACGATCTTGACAATGCTCTTAAAAAGAGTAGTTAATGTCAGTTTATTCTCAGATTGTATAGTAATTTTACAGTGACAAAAACTTTTATATAAAGACAGGACTTGGGTAAACTCATAAGGCCTGTCTTTTTTTCTACTTTTTATAAGAACTACAAAATACGCCTGGAAACAAATTATTTGACAATAAAATAATATAGTATTAATATTAATTTATAAATGTTAGACTCAGGATTACTTTGAGTTATATTCATAAAGATATACAATATACCACTTGATATGGGGGCAATGAGTTCTAAAGCTGATTTTAAAGTAAAGTTGGAAATTGTTCGAAAGTACCTTCGTATTTGACATTTCTTTCAAGTGATTGTACTTTTTTTATCTGCGGTAAACTTTTATTCATAGTATTGGCATTTAATATGTCTCTATGGTATTAACAAAGGGGGACTTGACTTTGTTTAGCGTTATGATTGTTGATGATGATCTGACAACCCTTGAATGGCTGGAAGTTGAGATTGATTGGGGAAAACTGGATTTTAAGCTGGTATGTACGGCAAAAAATGGCATTGATGCCCTGCATAAGCTAAACCAATACAATATAGACCTTGTAATTTCCGATATCAGTATGCCTAAAATGGATGGTATAGAATTATTAAACACCATAAAAGAACACGGGATTTCGTCTTTAGTAGTATTTTTAAGTGACTCTCAGGACTTTCCCCATGTTAAGCAGGGGCTGCTTTTGGGAGCACACGATTACATATTAAAACCCATTGATAAAGATAATTTAACTGAAGTATTAAAGAAAGCACAGGGCAATTTACTTGATAAAAAACTAGAAGATGATAAGAATAAGAAGCTAAAGCAAAAACTTGAGTTAAACCTTACACTTTCAAGGGAAAAAATACTTTATGACCTGTTAAGAGGTAAGGAGTTTCCCCTTAAGGAGTTAGACGATATCATAAACGAATACAATATCGACCTTTATAATAGAATAGTTCAGGTTGGTATTATTGAAGTAGGAAATTTTGATGCCAGTTCCAAGGAATGGGTTAAAAGTGGAAGGTTTGAGGAATTAGTAAAAAGAGTACGGAACATAGTTTCGAGTGTTCTAACACAATATAACAGACTAAGTTGTAATACAGTTGAGGTGGATATTGGAGTAATGAGTGTTATTCTTCAGCCACTCTTAGATATGGAAATCAAAGACTTTGAAGAAATGTCTTCAGACTTTTTTGAGAGGGTATTACAGGAAATAAAGAGTGACGTAAATGTCAGGGTTACAATAGGGGTTGGAAACGTATGTCTTAACCTTAATGAAATCAGCTTAAGCTATATGGGCGCAAAAGCAGCATTACGCCATAAATATATTTTAGGTGGAAACAGAGTTATCCAAATCACGCATTCCGATTTTAATGAAAAACATAGTATACTATATCCCCTTGAAAGGGAAAAGCTCTTGGCGGAATACATAATGTCTGGTGATGATAGAGCTGTAAAACTTGCAGAAAACATATTCGACGATATTGCAGTAGGTATGCAGGACAATCTCAAAAGAGTAGCTTTTGCAGCCAACCAGCTTGTTTTTAATATCTCCCAGTTTATTGATATACAGTATGGTTTTATTAACAAGTTATACGATTTCAGTAAGTTTAATAATGTTGATTTTTCAAGCTTTAGCTCAAAAGCTGATATAAAGGACTTTTTTGTTTCTTTTGTTACTAGTCTTCTAAGTGTGGTTAAAGAATATAAACCTGCTCAGAGTAATAACCTGATAAAGAAAGCGTGTGAGTATGTGCTAAGGCATATAGAAGAGGAAATAACGCTGCTGACAATTGCGGAGAACCTCAACATAAGTAAAAACTATTTCTGTTCCCTGTTTAAGCAAGAGACGGGATATAATTTCCTTGAGTATGTGACCAAGGTTAAGATGGAATGGGCAAAGATGCTGCTAAAGGAAGGAAGTTATAAGACTTATGAAGTCAGTGAAATGTTGGGCTATAGGGAAGCCAGCTATTTTAGCAGATTGTTCAGAAAGTATACAGGTTTAAGCCCGGCTGAATATAAAAAAAACTTCCAGGTTTTATAGAGATCGAACTGTAAAAGTAGATAAACTTAATGAGCCCGCCATTTGTATCAAATTAGCGGAGCGAATTATATGTTTATCTTTACAGTTCGTTATCTCTAAGAAGCGATTGATATATTTTTTAAGTCTTAAACTATCGGAAGCGGTGGAAATTGGACTTGTGAATCCTATTAGTGTATAATATTAATGCACATAGAATATATTACTTGGGAGGTAGTGGTTTGGTGAGGATGACCAGTGATGTCACGGTAACTAAAAACTCTGCCAGGAAGACAGCCATTGTGATGGTTCTTACGAGTATAGTTATTATAATAGTTGCACTGACAATTGTAATCGGATATCAAACTGGACTTTTCTATAATGATTTTTCATGTATAGCCACTGTTAACGGGGTACCTGTCTACGTCAGAGAATACAAAATAAAGCTAAAGAGTAAAAATATAGAAGTCCTGGATTATTTTAAGCAAAAGTATAAAATCGAAAACAGTAATAAATTCTGGTCTAATAGTTTTAATGGTGAAGTTCCTGGTGAGATTGCCAGAAAAAAAGCTTTAGACGATATTGTAAGATTAAAGGTTGTGCAAATACTGGCAAAAGAGAAAGGCATAATAAAAAGTGCAGATTACAAGGACTTCTTAAATGAATTGGAAAAGGAAAACAAGCTTAGAGAAGATGCTTTAAAGAATAATAAAGTCATATACGGACCAAGCAAATATGGTGAGGTGGAGTACTTCACTTACACTTATGAGAATATGGTTGCAAAGCTTAAAGAAAAGCTTAAAGACAAAGAACTGGCTATATCTGAAGATAAGCTTGTTGATATGTATAAGGTGTTTAAAAAGTCAAAGTTCAAACTTCCTGACAATATCAAGATTCAAAAAATAGCTGTTTCTTTTGCAGACGATAAAGGTGTTATAAACGAGGACAGGAAAAGATATGCAAGAATTAAAATTCAGGAAGCTAAAAGCAGGCTAAATAATGGAGAAGCATTTGAGGATGTTTCCAGGCAGTACAACAAGAATAGCGATGTATTAGAGCAGACTTTTACCAAAGAGGATTTACATAAGGATAATACGCTCTATACCCAGATACTGGATGGTGTTAATAAGGTGGAGGAAGGCCGTATCAGCGAAATAATAGAAGAACGAACCGAATTTCTAATTGTTAAATGCATTAAAAGGGAAGATATGGGTTTTCTTTCATACGAGGATGCCAGAGATATGATAAAGAATGAGCTTATAGATAGAGATTATATAAATTATATAGACAGTCTTGTTGAAGAAGCCGATGTCAGGATAAATGAAAAATTGTATAAACGGTTAAATGTGAGATAATAATAAAGCAGGTAACAGGACTAACATAGTACAGTAATGTTAGTTCTTTATTTATGTAGTCATTAAAGAAATTTTACTAAAATCATGTGATAGCGAATAAATATACATTATGGTTAATTTTGGGTTTTGCGTAATATTCAAATTAATTGAAGTTTTTGAAAGGATTAAACCTGTTTATATAGAATATATTAATTATACTTAATCAATCGAGGTGGGGGATTTAATGCAGAATAAGGAGATTATTGCCTTGCTGCTCGCTGGAGGGCAAGGTAGTAGACTGGGCGTATTAACCAAGAACATTGCTAAACCTGCTGTTTTGTATGGAGGTAAGTACAGAATAATTGATTTTTCTTTAAGCAATTGTATTAATTCCGATATTGATACGGTAGGTGTGCTAACACAATACCAGCCTCTTGAGTTAAATGCTCATATCGGAATCGGAAAGCCATGGGATATGGATAGAATAAACGGAGGAGTAACCATACTTTCACCCTATCTTAAGGATGAAACAGGTGAATGGTATAAAGGAACTGCAAATGCAGTCTTCCAAAATATCCATTATGTTGACAAACATTCACCTAAATATGTTGTGATTTTATCAGGAGATCATATTTATAAGATGAATTATTCCAAAATGCTTGACTTTCACAAGGAGAATAATGCCGATGCTACTATATCTGTAATAACCGTGCCATGGGAAGAGGCAAGCAGGTATGGCATAATGAATACATATGAAAATGGTAAGATATTTGAGTTTGATGAAAAACCCAAAAATCCTAAAAGCAACCTTGCTTCCATGGGGGTTTACATATTTACCTGGGAGGTACTAAGGGAATATCTTGTAAGAGATGACCAGAACCCTGAATCGGACCATGACTTTGGAAAGAATGTTATTCCTATGATGCTGGGAGAAGGTAGAAGTATGTGGGCCTATAATTTTAGAGGATATTGGAGAGATGTAGGTACAATACAAGCTTACTGGGAATCTAATATGGATTTGATTAGCAGAGTTCCGGAGTTTAATCTCTTTGACCCTGCCTGGAAAATATATACTCCAAACCCTGTTAAACCTGCACACTATATAGGTCCTAAAGGGAGTGTAAAGAAGTCGATTATAGCTGAAGGGTGTACGATATATGGGGAAGTCAAAAATTCGGTTATATTCCCCGGGGTTTATATTGATGAAGGTTCTGTGGTTGAAGACTCTATAGTTATGTCGGACACTACTATAGGGTCCAATTGTAGAATTAACAGATGTATCATTAGTGAGAGTGCAAAAATAGGAAACGGTGTGAATATGGGGATTGGTGAGAACGTTACGAATGAATCGAAGCCATCCATATATAATTCAGGTATTACTGTTGTAGGTGAAAAGGCTGTTGTTCCTGATGGGTGTCAAGTAGGTAAGAATGTTGTAATAGATGCAAATATGACAGCAGAAGAATACTGCTCATTTAATATTGAGTCTGGAAAAAGTGCTTTAAAGGGAGGAGAATGTGAATGAGAAGTAAGATGGGTATAATTCTGACCGGCGGCAAAAATAACAGACTTAAGGAGCTGGCTGAGCTGCGCTCCAGTACAGCTGTTCCAGTTGGAGGAAAATATAGGGTTATAGATTTTGTTTTATCCAATATGGTTAATTCAGGAATAACTAATATTGGAGTCCTTACACAGTACAGTTTTCGCTCACTGATGGATCATCTGGGGTCAGGGAAAGAGTGGGATCTGGATAGAAGAAATGAGGGGCTATTTATATTTCCTCCCTATCTCTCCGGTGAGCATTCAGGGTGGTATCAGGGCAGTGCCGATGCTATGTATCATAATATTACATTTTTAAAACGGAGCTTCGAAGAGTATGTTGTTGTTGCTCAAGGAAACTGTGTATACAAAATGCTTTTTGACGGTATGCTTGACTACCATATTGAGAAGAATGCCGATATAACTATTGCCTACAGAGATATGCATGATTTCCCGACGGAAGAGCTGACTCATATGGGAGTTATGGCTGTAGAGGACGGGGGAAGGGTAGCAGACTTTCAGGAGAAACATAAAAATCCCAGATCAACAAGCTGTTCCATGGGAATATACATATTAAAAAGGCAGCTGCTTATTTCACTACTAGAGGAATGCGCGGCACATGGCAAGTATGATTTCGTAAAAGATGTCATTATTAATAAGCTTAAAACATTAAATATATATGGTTATAAGTTTGAAGGGTATTGGAGGAATCTTAGCACCATAAACGCTTATTATAGAGTTAATATGGAGATGTTAAAGCCACAGGTGAGACACCAGCTTTTTGAGGAGTATGGAAAGGTTTATACAAAAGTTAAGGATGAACCTCCTGCAAAATACAATGAAGAAGCGGAAGTCAAAAATTCCATAATAGCAGATGGATGTATAGTTGAAGGAACTGTTATAAACTCTGTTTTATTCAGAGGCGTTACTATAAAAAGAGGAGCAGTGGTAAATAACTGTATAATAATGCAGGACTCTGCAGTAGAAGAAGATGTAAAAATTGACAATTTGATTGTTGATAAAAATGTGTTATTATCAAAGGGAATAAATCTTAAAGGTACTCCAACTTTTCCTATAATAATAGGCAAGGGTGCAACCATATAATGAGGTATAAAGTTTTAGAAGGCAGGTTAAGATGGATAAAGCTCTTTTAGTTTACAACCCGTTTTCAGGGGATCAAAGCATACCACAAAAGCTTGATTATATAATAAACAGATTTCAGAAACAGAATATTCTGCTTCAGCCTTTTAGAATGGTGAATGATAAAGGGAAAATGCTTACAAAAGTTCTTAAGGGGGAAAGATTTAAGTTTCTTATTTCTTCTGGTGGAGACGGTACATTGAACTTTGTAAGCAACATAATTCTAAAAGAAAATTTAGGGGTTCCCATGGGCATAATACCTTCAGGGACCTGTAATGATTTTGCCTCTATTTTGAACATACCTTCAACTCTTGAAGAGAATCTGGATATAATACTTGCAGGTAAAACAGCAGGGATTGATGTGGGGGTTGTTGATGATAAAACTTACTTTTTAAGCTCTTGTGCCGGAGGAGTTCTTGTAGATGTTTCCTTTAACACCCATAGTGAGCTTAAAAAGAATTTCGGCCCTTTCGCATATTACCTGAAGGCTTTAAGTGAAATGGCAAACATGAAACCATTTAGATTAAGAGTTGAGACTGAAAATGAGACCGTTGAGGAGGATGTTTTGCTTTTTATTATATTAAACGGAAAGCAGGCAGGTGGCTTTAGCAATATTATCAAGGAAGCAGATTTCTCCGATGGTCTTATGGATATAGTGCTTATCAAGAATTGCAATCATATAGATTTAGCCGGTATTTTCTTTCAGGTTTTAAGTAATGATGCTCTTAATAATAAGAATGTAATAAACTTAAGGGCAAATAAATGTACAATTCAAGGTTCCCGGGATATAGTACTTAGTATAGACGGAGAGAAGGGGCCTTGTCTGCCAACCACGGTAAGATTTATAAATAAAGCTTTAGAGGTATTTTTAAAGTAAAAAACTCGGAGGCTCCATGCCCCGAGTTTTTATATACCCATAATACTGTATCCGCTGTCTATATGAATGACTTCTCCTGTTAATCCGCTGGATAAGTCACTTAGAAGGTACAAAGCAGAATTACCAAGGTCTTCCTGGGTTATATTTCTTCTTAAAGGAGCCTTGGTTTCAACAGCATCCATTATATTGCTAAAGTCTTTCACACCTTTGGCAGAAAGTGTTTTTATAGGACCGGCAGATATGGCATTAACTCTTATTCCACGTGGGCCAAGGTCGGATGCAAGATACCTTACACTGGCTTCAAGGGCTGCTTTTGCTACTCCCATCACGTTATACCCGGGGAATACCTTTTCAGAACCCATATATGTAAGAGTAATAATACTGCCACTCTCTGTCATCAGTTCTTTTGCCCTGCGGCTGACTGCTACAAGAGAATATGCACTTACATCCATAGCATGAGCAAATCCGTCCCTGGAAGTATAAACGAAATCCTTTTGAAGGTCTTCAGTTTTGGCATGGGCTATGCTGTGTACTACCCCATGGATAACACCATACTTTTCTTTAATGGCATTAAAAAGGTTATCAATATCTTCATCAGATGATATATCACACTGGAAAGTTGAGTCTCCGCCAAGTTCTTCGGCTCCAGTTCTTTCTCTTTCCCCCTGGTATGTAATTATTACTCTTGCACCTTCGTTTTGAGCTGCTTTTACAATACCCCAGGCTATACTCCATTTATTTCTTACACCCATAACCAGAATATTCTTATTATTTAGCAAGGCTCCCATTTTGTACAACTCCTTTACAAGATTTCATCACAAACTAATCAGATATATAATTTCCTAAAGGAAGAGAAATATTACCTTTAGATAAATTTCCATACTACTTTATCAAAATAGCTGAAGGTTGTAAAGTATTATAAATAAGCATATGTTTACATTTACAGTTTATTATCTCTAAATATTATAATAAAAGAAAGTGACTTGCATATGCAAATCACTTTCCATGGTGGGCGATAATGGGCTCGAACCATCGACCCCCACGATGTCAACGTGGTACTCTAGCCAGCTGAGCTAATCGCCCTTATTGTACAACAATTATTTTATAGGCTATTACTTACTGTGTCAAGAGAAAAAAATTAAAAGGAAGAAAGTGTAAGCGGATAACAACTTTGTCGTGACTTTTATCTAAAACTTTATAGTATTTAATTCCCATTATACTAACTACAAATTAGGACGATATAAATAGTGTAGGAAGTAAATGGAGGGATCGATATGGAATTTAAAGCCGAAGTAATCAAAGAATTGAGCATGGAACCGAATTTCAAAGTCAGATTTTATTATAAAACAGACAAGGTTACTATTGAAAAGGGATATGCGGAGGTAATAAGGGAGTACCCCAAGTCGGTTATCAAGTATGATTCCTATACGGATGGCTTTCTTGAGGAAGTTGATAAAGCCAAACTTGAGCTTGAAATATTAAATATAGTTTTTGACTACTTGCTTACATATGGTGTTCTAAGTTCGTGCAAAGGCAGATTTATATTAAGAACTGCTTGAGGATTTTATTACACACTTGTTTGAATGTTCCTTTAGAGTATGATAAAAGTATTATGGTAAGGCTTTTGACATGGATTATGTTGAAAGTCTTTTATTGTGCCTTTTGGAATTTAAGTTTTTCATTAATATTGGAGAGTAAAAGCTAATATACTTAAGAGAAACATATTTGAAGGACATGGAAAGTGTGGTATATATGATATGGCTTAATATATGGCAGTTGTTAATGAGTCTTACATTAATTCTTATTAGCTGTGAACTCTTTACAAACAGTGTGGAATGGTTGGGTAAGAAGCTTAGAGTTGGAGATGGTGTTGTCGGAAGCATTTTTTCAGCGGTAGGAACATGCCTTCCGGAGACAATGGTTCCTATAATTGCAATTGTTTTTTATGGTGAGAATGAGGAGTCTATTGATGTTGGGATAGGTGCTATACTGGGAGCACCATTTATGTTAAGTACATTAGCATTTTTTGTTACAGGTGTAAGTGTTCTGGTTTTTTGGTCCAAAAGGAAAACAGGAATGGTTATGAACATTAATAACGATATTTTAAGCCGTGACATCAGCTTCTTCATTGCTTGCTACAGCCTCGGCATTTCCACAGCTTTTATAAAGATACAGTTTATTAAAAGCATTATTGCTCTGTTTTTGATAGGTACATAT
>JBMOLK010000030.1:0-22872 GCA_049325575.1 Bacillota bacterium
CCTGGAGTAGGGATACGCACCTGTTTACCAGGTGGCATCCACATAGCTCTCAATGGTGGAAGTAGGTGAACATCTGACTCATCCATGAATACAACTAAATCATCTGGACCTGCATTTTGAATTGCTTAGCTTCAATTAATTTGATGGCATTGTTGCATGTTATATTGAAATAATGCCAAGTGCTCCCCTTTAAGAACCATCCGGTTGAATTAACGATGCTTTTAGCAGAAATGCATTCATTAATGTAATTATTTAAGGCAGCAATTAAGACTTTATATGAAGATGAATTATTAATATTGAAATCGTTCCTGAAGAAACTAAGCCAGTCCTGCTTTTGAAGACATTCTCTTTCAATAAGCATACGTACTCGTTTATCTTTGTCATAATTAATTACATCAACAAGGAGAATGTTCTTATACTTGTTCCCATGGGTATCAAAGAATTCGATACTGTGTTTAGGAATAATAAAAAAATCAAGGCGTAAGGGTTCTTCGTCTGACTTGCTATTTACCCTAAATCCAATAGAATCTATCATAAGATCATATGTCTTTAGATACTCATTGAACTTCCTAGCAAAATTTCTGATATCCTTAGAATCTATAGATGATTTGACCTTGTAAGGTGCAAATTCATTATATAATTTTGAGAACTTATGAAACAAGTCTGCCGGTAATTGATTCTTCATTAATTCCTGTTCTTGTTCAGTTAATGAATTTTTTAAAAAAACTGAGTCAGCCACAGCATCACCTCAATAATAAATATCAAAGATATGTATTCGACATAATATTGGAAAATCCTCCAGACAAGCCTCAAATGGTAGACTTTAGTAATGATGTACAGCAGGAAATAGAATTGTTATATGCAAAGAAGCTGTATAAACAAGCCAAACTGCTATATTTGGATGAGTTAAAGAAACATACAGGAGAAAAAAAAGACCCTCTATATGTCTTGCAGAGCCTATGAGCATGATTTAAGGAATATGAAGTACCAGAACCTAGTTGCAACAACGCATAGGTATATTTTGATAAACCCTGATGGATATGACATGATTATTTATGATGAGGATATTATTTGGACATCTATGGAGCAGGGAAAGGTTGGATGCAGTAACTTTGAAAGTGTTGTTGATATGCTGTATAAGTATTTTGAAGGTCGGCAAGTACCGGGAATAACTAAAGCATTAAAGGAATTTTATGATAATAAAGTAACAGTACTTGACTTGACAGAGCTTAAAGCATCTGATGAAGAATTGCAGCATATACAGAGCCTTCATAGTATTGCAACAAGAGTTATGGATAATGCAATAATGGGTATCTTCACTGCTGATTATCTTTTAAGAGTAGAAGATGGGATTATTTATGGGAAGAGGTCTGGATTACCTGAGAAGCCTTCTTTGGTACTGTCAGCAACTGCAAATGAAAGCATTTATAAGGCTGTAGTCAATGATGCTAAGTATATTGATATGGGTAATGCCCATGATGGGGGAAGGTTAATACAATATCTGGACAAGTCCTACAGCAGGTCATATGTTGCCAGAATGGATATGGATAATTTAGTTCATAACATTTGTGATGTATTAGAAAACCAAGGTAAATCGATTTATGATTATACTCTTTTGACATACTCTTCGGAGAGTGAAAAGAAATTTATTAATGCTTTGAAGGAAACAGGATTGAAAATAGATGAACAGACGTACTTTGGCAACTGTTCAGGCTATGACCATTTGAAAGGTAAGGATATTGCTATTCTCGGTACACCCAATTACCCTGTAGATAGCTATAGGATGATGGCACTTCTGATATTTGGCAATACCTTTGATGTCATGGCAGAGTTTGAGACGGGTAAGAAAGAAGTTAATGGGTTTAAGAAGAGGTATGCAAGTTTCAAAGACCCTACATTGCAGCTTATTCAGAAGTATGCCGTAGAAACAGAACTATTACAGGTTGTGGGGAGAGCAAGGCTATTGAATAATAATCAAACACAGGTATTGGTATTATCAGGGTATCCACTGAATGAAGCTGATGTAGTGCATTATAGTGGTAAAACTATTATTAAATAATGGTTGAGATAGTTGAAAGGATATTTATAAAAAATATGTGTAGCACTATTTATAGAGGGGGATTGACTAATCCTCCCTTTTTATAAGAATGTAAGATAACCAGTACAAGCCTTTAATATTATATTTCGGTAAATTATTCTGTCAAATTATTGCTGTTTATGGGGGATGTTGTTATAATTTACATGGGTACTATTTACAATTACTGGGGTTATATTTAGTACATTAGTTAAAAATGTGAGGAATAAAATGATAGAAAATTGTTTTGAGTGTAGTGAGAAGGCTGTACCATATAAATATATTCGCAGACATATAAAGCTAATTCTCAATGATAATGATTTATATGAAGTTTTTTTAAATCGTTTTATACAGTACTTTCTTGAAATTAATCTCTCAGCAACTTCACGTGAGTGGGCACAGCAACTTTTAAATGGATATACTCTAGATACTGTAAAACAAAAACATCTAAAAAATTCCTTCAGTAGGGTATTTACAAATGATAATCATTTTAAAGGATTAGTAGGAGAATATATTCTTAGTTTTTATTATAAATACATCTATAATGAGTTTTTATGGAATTATGGGCCAAAACCAAGGTCATCTGCAGAACCTGGGATTGATTATATTGTATTTATTGGTCAAGAAGACCGTCTAGAAAGTATTAAGTTTATTGTATGGGAAACTAAGACTACACAAAATAATGCATCATCTAGAGCTAGTCAAATATATAGATTTTTTAGTGTAGATGGTAGTTTTGATGAAAATATTGATAGTGAAATACATGCCATACAAGAAAAGTTTGAGGATAAGGAGGACAGTAACCTAAAACAAGTTGTATCGAATATGTTATTGCATGTTGTAAATAGAGATGAAAAACTTAATATAGGAGCTTGTGCAGTGTTAACTGAGGATAATACAACAGATGATACTTTAAAGTCATTCGAGAATTGTATCCCCGAGTTAACAAATGAACAAAGAATTGTTAAATTCATATTTTTTGACTTAATTGAGACTGTAAAAACAGATTTAAAGAGGTTAATATGGAACAGATTATAAATATAGACAATGTAAGCTCTATTTTAAAAGATACAAATCTAAATTCAGATAGTTTCCTAAAGTTAATTAGGTCACTATACTATTACTGTGTAAAAATTGAGATTAATAAAGATAAAATTGATATAGATATTATAAGTAAAAAAATTGAGAGTTTAAGAGTGATGGAAAAAATATCATTATTTGTGTTCTCACACTACATAAATCATCAGTTTAATTATAAAAACTCACGTCTCGGAAATGTGGCTATGGAATTGTCTGCTATAGCTTTTGAAAAGTTAGGAAACTATGTTGAATATATAGAAACTGAAGAAATAAATATAGTCGGTGTAAAACATAAACAATTAAAATACTATTTAAGGTCTTCAATCGCATACCAATTAGCTGGCAATTCACCCAGTAGTATTTATATTTCAAATAAATATAAAAAGTCTTTAGATGAGTTATTAATTCATGACAACGATATTAATAGTGAATTGATTGAGTTATATAAACTAGGATATTGTGTCCTAAGCAGAAATTTCACTAGTTATTATAGAATAGAGTTTGAATATTTAAGGAAAGCATTAAACGACTTAACTTTATTTGTTAACTCTGGAGATGAAAGATGCTTTAAAAATGTAATAGATAATGTAGATAATAGAATATCATATTTCTTAACAAACTTTATTACTCAAGAATTATGGGTTTTAAAGTTTATAAAACTATGCATTTGTAAGATTAGGGATAATAGTGTTTGGACAAACTTGGGCGGTAAGTATAGTGTAAAATATATTAAACAATTAATAAAATCTAGACCGCCAATTATAGAACTATGGCCCAATCAGGTTGAGATTGTAAATAATACTAATAGTTTTATCAATAATGATGAAATAAAAAGGGCAGTTATTAATTTCCCTACAAGTGGTGGTAAAAGCCTAGTAGCTGAGCTTGCTATTGTAAAAGAGTTGGAACGAGATATAGATAAGAAATGTATATATATTGTACCAACAAATGCATTGGTATATGAAGTCTCAAAACGTTTAAGAGAGAGGTTTCGGAGATTAAATTATAATGTTGTAAATGCTCCGAGTGGCTATGAACCTATTAATACAGATGAGTATTCTAATGATAACGTTATTGTAACTACTCCAGAAAAATTAGATATGCTAATCCGAAATGATAGAGAAAACAATTTCTTAAGCCAAGTTTCCTTGATTATTTTTGATGAATTCCATAAAATTCAAGACAAAGATAGGGGATGGATTATAGAAGGAAGTATATGGTATTTATCAAATCATAGAATATACAAGAATATCAAAATTATACTGCTATCAGCAATTATGGATAATGGAGACCAAATTATTAATTGGGTTGATAATAATAACAAACATTCTGATTTATTCTGTAATGATTGGAGACCAACCATTAAACTGAAAGGGACAGTTGACTTTGATTATAGAAAAAACGATAGAGGAAGTTGGGTTAATCTCTCAAAAGATAATGAAAGATTTAGAGAAGGATATAGGAATTATATTGCCGATGCAAGAATTAATTATGTTTTCAAAAATGAAAATAATGAAAATCAAATTGCTAAAGAAGTTAAGCTTTTTAGTTTTCCAAGATATCATAATGAAGATGATAATAAGGTAAGTAAAAACGATATAAACATCAAATGTGAAGAGTTTATTATGGGAGTTGCTCAAAAGCTTAAAGATTTTGGGGGTAGCTTAATTTTTTTCAACACCAAAGATGATTGTGAGAATTTCATTGATGAATACCAGCCATTTTTAGTAGAAGAGATTGAACTAAGTGATGAAATAAAGAAGTTAATCGAGTATATAAAAAAGAGGCTAGGAGAAAGCCATCTTTTAATAAAAGGTCTAGAAAAAGGTATAATGTATCACCATGGTAGCCTACCGATTGATATTCGTGAAGCATTGGAAGACTATTTTTCCAATGGATATATTAAGATAATGGTATGTACAACTACTCTAGCCGAAGGTGTTAACTTTCCAATTCAAAACTTTATATATACGGGAAAAAAACATAATAATCAGCTAACAGTTAGCTTAGGAGATTTTAAAAACATTGCAGGTAGAGCTGGTAGAGCATATCAAAGCACTTTTGGACAGATACTTCTAATTAATTTTTATAAAAATCTCTTTGATGATAGTTTCTTAGATTATGAAAATCATAAAAACATTGTACAAAGCTCTATTGTGAATAATGAAGAATTGTTTAAAATCATAGATGAAATGGAACAATCCAATATTGAAAATGAGGAAGAACATTTTAACCAAATAAGTGGGAATAATTTTATAAAGTCTCTTTTGATGTTTTTTAATACGGTTAGCGAAGAGAATGAAAGGTTGCTGCCATATTTAAAGAATACCTTATTTGCCAAGCAGATGGAAAAAGATAAGTTAGATAAAGTATTTGACCTTAGCCTTAAAACTTATGACTTTTTTAGAAAAAAAACAGAGATTATCAGAAGGAAAGTCCAACAGAGTGGCTTATCTTTTACTACTTTTAGTAAACTAGTTTTGTTGGCAAATGATTTATACGTTATCTTACAAAATAATAATTTTAAAATTACAGGTTTAAGAGAAATCATCAATGAAAAGGTATTTCTTGAATTAATATCCTTAAAGGAAAGTCAATGTTATACTGTAAGAAAAAGTACCAGTGCAAGTGGCAAAATTAACATTGATCATTATGGTATATTTATTGATTGGGTGGAAAGCGATTTAAACATACCCCAACTAAGCGATAAGTATTTCAAGGAAGTTAAAGAAAAATATAGAATGACAAGAGTTACTGAATATATAAGAGATATGTATGAGTTTAAATTACCTTGGATAATTGGTACTCTAGTTAGCATATTAATTGAAAAGATATCTAAGAATATGACATTATATACTGAAGCTGTAATTCAATATTTAAGCAATTTGCCACTCTATATAAAATTTGGGATTAATAATATTACTCAATTAAATTTAACAAAGATTGGTTTTAATTCAAGGGATACAATTAAAGACATTTCAAAATTTATTCATGAAAACTATGAATATAATGACTTAGATGAATTAAGGGATTATCTCAAAGAAATTGATCCATTAAGTCTAAAGGATACAAAAATCAGAATAACAGACTATGAAATTAGAAAGCTAACAGGAATAACAAATAATCTAAAAGACATGACTAATGATATTTCGGAACATGGGGCAGTAACTGCATATATAGCTGCCACAAGATATTATCTATGCGAAATTGAAAATAGAATAGATATAATAAAAGAAATTAAGCATAATACCGGGAATATCTATTTGAAACATGAAAAGAGAAACTTTTATGATGAAAATGCAGTAGAAGTATATTATAAGGAATTTAAACTAGGATACATACCTCGTACTGTAAATGAGGAAATATCTTATTACTTAGATTTGTTCTATCCCTACAAAGTGGAAGTGTTAAGTGTAAACGTTGTAAACATAAATAGATACATTGAAATTAAACTTAAAATATCTTTCTAAAAAGTCTATAAATCCAAAAAATTGCTTTGTATGAAAGTAGGTCAAATATGCAGGACTGGCATAATCATTCAATCTTCAGTGATGGAGAAAACACGATAGCTCAATTAGTAGAAAATGCACAAAAGTGGGGATTAGACCAGTTTGCTGTCTCTGACCATTATCATATGATTAAGGATTTGGAAGAATATCATAGTGAGCTTAGTAGACACCCAATCAGCAAGTCTGTAGAAATCTATGCTCCACACATTGTACAGAATAAGGTTGATATTAACTGGTGTAATAGAAAGCTAGATTTTGTAATTATTGAAGAAATAAGTAATTCTATATCTATTGAGGACATAGTTAGCAAGTTTACAGTCCCAATTATTGTAGCACATCCTAACCCAAGGATTATTCCAAGGCTTATAGGGTTCGATATTTCCTATGAATTCAATATGTCTATTCCTTTACCAAATAGGCGGACAATGTATGAGTTAGTGAAAAATAAGATGAAGGTGAGAGTAGGGAGTGATATTCATGATATTGATAGTGAATTTAGCATCCTGTTATTAAAACAAGCTAATGACGTTGCAGTGGCAATAAATAAGGGGTATGTACCAGACTGGTATGTAAGATGTTGAAATATATAATTCAATACACACATTCCTTTTAATTCTATAATGTTTTTTACAGTAAAATATTTAAGAAAGATGGTATTACAATGGAAGTTAAGAGTTTTGTTAGTAACTATATATCAGAGAAAGATATTGAGAATATTGAATTTAAATGGAATGGCAAACATGCAGAAGAATTTGAAGACTTTAATCAAGATTTTCGGTTTGCGGTTGCTGAGTATATAATTGAAAACAATTGTACGGATATTTCACTTGAATTGGTTCGGGATGTCTTTATTGCAGAGTCTGAATGGGCAAAGGAAGTTTGGGGAACGAGCAAATACTTTTCTTTAATTAGTGAGTGTCTGTTAGGAAAAGGAGATGAAAGCATTGCTAAGTGCTTCCTTGAAGGATTTCACAAATCATTTGATACTTATGCTTGTATGCACTCCATAACAATTGAGGAACATTTAGCTGAAAACTATATTAAGATTTTTGAAAACTTAAGGATGAATGAAACTGATGAGCAATTGATAAAATGGCTTGACTCAGGAAAGGAATTAATGGAGAAATTTATTAAAGGGAATGCTTCGCAAGGGTTTGTTTCATTAAAACCCGGTACACAAATAGAGAATGTAAGGGTTATCCACCCTTTGAGTGCAAAGATTAGGTTTGGGATTAAAAAATTTATTAACAAGTTTAGAGGGTAAGAGTATATTTTACCCAGTACCACTGCATTCTCTGTTGTAGTATAATGAAAGTATAATCCAATGCTATCACACAGAAATAAATCCAGTTACATAGGTTATAAGTCAGATGTAGACTACATTTGACAGGAAGAATATAAAGGATTGGACTCAAATTCAGCGGTAGCAATGCCATGTCGGTTCGAGTCCGGCCTTCGGTACCAGATGTATCAAGGGTTTTGGCGATTAGCTAAGACCCTTGATTTTGTTTTTGTCTGATTTTACTACCGGAAATTCCATTACTATAAAATGACCCAATGCTAAGAATAATCATTGTCACTTATAATTATAATGGTTAAAAGATCAATATTTGTATGACCCTTCTGGTCAGAACGGAAGCGGAAAGGCATTGTAGGTCAAGACATTTCTTGGAATATCGTGTTATGATAGAAGCAGGAGGTGTACATACTATGGAATCATGGGAATCAGTACAACAAACGTTAGATTTTATTGAAAATAATTTAACAGAGGATATTGGAATTCAAAAGTTATCACAGATGGCAAATCTATCGCCCTTCTATTATCAGAGGTTATTTCGCCGATTAGTGGGAAAGCCTGTAATGGAGTATGTCAAGCTGCGTCGGCTGGCAAATGCAGTTGAACAGTTAGGCAATAGGGAAAAACGCATAATTGATATTTGCATGGATTTTGGTTTTGAAAATCATGAAACCTTTACACGTTCTTTTAAAGAGGCGTATGGTTTGACTCCTGATGCTTACCGGAAACAGCGAAGACCTTTATCACATTTTATCAAGCCGGATTTATCCATGAAGTATAGATTGGTTGACGAAAATGTACCTCTGGTAGCAGATGGAATCGTTTTGGAAGTGAGTCGTCGTAATTTACTAGAGTCTCGGAATTTTGTGGGATTATCTATTGATACAAAATTCTCTGATAATCCAAGTATAGACTTATTAGCGGAGTTATGGCATAACTTTCACAGCGGAAAATGTGATATTGTCAATATGAAGGAAGGTGGAAATGAAATAGGTGTTGGCAGCCCAAGTGAAAAAGATGGTGAACTTAGGTATTTTGTTGGTGTAGAGATAGACGGTATAAAAATTCAAGATGAATTTGCCTATTTTGGAATGCCTATTGGGGAGTATGTGGTTTGCGCTTTCGAAGCAGAGGATTTTAACCTCCTCACGACAAATGCACTGGATAAGGCGGTTAAGTATATGTATGGTACTTGGATTCTAAAAAACGAAGTCAAAACAGAGCCGTTCATGGTAGAATTATATTCAGATACCTCACAGGAAGATGCTGCAATGGAAATATGGTTTAAAATTGCAAATAACTAATGAAGGTGGATAAAACTATAATGTGGAGTGAGCTTTATAACATAAATAACAAACCGACAATAGAAAATATCAGTGATTTTGTAAATAGTGAGTTATGGAATGAGCTTTGTACATTTTTGGGAGATAATTATGCTGTAGTACCAAAGATAGAATATAGTAAATGTTCCATGCAGAAAGGGTGGAACGTAAAGTATAAAAAGGGTAGCAAATCACTATGTACTCTTTATCCCATGAAAGGCTACTTTATTGTGCTTATCGTCATTGGCGAGAAAGAAAAAATAGAGTCAGAATTGGTTGTGCCAACTTGTACTATGTATGTTCAACAATTATTTCACGAAACAGCGTTTTCGTTAGGTGGCAGGTGGCTTATGGTTGAAGTAAGGGATAGGGCTGTTTATGAAGACGTATTGAAGTTAGTTAAAATTAGAGTAAAAACAAAGAACAGATAGTTTTTTATCATTGATTCTATAAGATTTAATGGTAAGATATTATTATCAGGCATTTTTGCCTGCAATGAGTAATAATTTATTTGGGGAGAAAAATGTATATAAAAATGAAGAAGAGAAGTAAAATTATCATTATATCAATATTATCTGTTTTAATCTTACTGGCTTGTGCTGCAGGTATCTATTTATATGGTATTTTTCATAGAATTACAAATTCACCGGTTTTGAATAATGCAACCAGAGAGGAAATGTGGTTATCAGACCTTAGTTTTGTAAAGAGAGAATTGCCTAAAAAACATAAGAATTTATTCTTTTCTAAAACCAAAACTGACTTTAATAATGAAATGGATTTACTTATAGGTAACATCGAGAAATATGATGATATGGAAATAAAGGCGGAATTGGCACAGATTATAAACACTGTTAACGATAGTCATACATTTGTTGATATCCGTGGTTCTTTAATATATCCAATAAGCTTTTTTGAATTTGAAGAAGGTATTTATTTAAATAATACATCCATAAAGTATAAAGATTTTTGGGGTAAGAGATTAGTATCAATAAATGGATACTCCATTGAGCAGCTGCGTTCAAAGCTTAGTCCATATATTTCACATGATAACCAGGCTATTGAAAAAAATGGATTTTGTAATTCCCTAAAATATGTTGAGACCTTAAAAATGGCAGGTATAACAAAAAATAATGAGGCTTTATTTACTTTTGAGGGTGATACGAGAAATGAGGTTATAGTTGAACCTCTTAATAGAGATGACTACTATAATGTAGAGGCTTTAACCGATATGCCGGAATATATAAGTAAGTTTCCAATAACCAAACATAGTATGGATAAGAATTATTGGTTTATTTATAATGAGGACACAAATACAGTATATGTGAAATATAATTCTTGTTCAAATACTACCGGGTATTCTTTTGCCAATTTTACAAAAGATGTATTTAATGCTGTTGATAACAATAAAGCTAGAGCTTTAATTATTGATTTGCGGGATAATGGCGGTGGTAACTCTGCAATTTTTAATCCTTTTATTAGAGAAATAAAAAAGCGTGGCAGCATTAACAGTGAAGACAACTTATTTGTCATAATCGGGAGGAAAACTTTTTCTTCTGCAGTATTAAATGCTATGGATTTAAGGAATGATACAAATGCTGCATTGATAGGAGAACCATCCGGGGGCAGACCTAATCACTTTGGAGAGGTTAAAATACTTCACTTGTCTAATGTGAACATTGATGTTTATTACTCAAGCAATTATTTCAAAACAACTAAAGATGATACAGATTCTATTTATCCCGATGTTAATATAAATACAAAGGCATCATCTTATTTTAGTGGAAAGGATGATTGTCTGGATTATATTTTTTCAAAAATTGAGGTTGAAAAAAATAATTAGGCTCTGCAGTTCTAACAACATGAGTCTGTCGCTGCTGAAGATAATAAAAAACTTTAATTTTATCATACAATTATTGGCTAATATCGTATAATTTATAGAAAATATAAGGTATTCTGTATGATGAATTAGGGGTAGGTGGGGTATGTCGAGTCTAATAACATATTTCCTTATAGCAATACTGTTACTTCTTGTAATTTTTTTAGATTTCCGTAGAAAGATAGATTTATCCAACAAAGCAGTAATGAGTTTATATTTAATTTTTGTACCACATATTACAATACTTGTATATATGTTTAACCAATATTCATCAACGCAGCAAAACGCAGCTTTATGGCGATACTCGTTAGTTGCGGCTATACTGCTCATTACTTATCTATGGTTGAAAGTCAACATACTACCCCATTCCAAAAAGCTGATAGATGACTTTCGGATAAGAGTTTTAATGGGTAGTAGGCGACTTATTTTATACGGTTTATACTCAAGCTTTGGACAAATTCCCGTTTACTATTTTGCAGTGCGTCTTGTGACCAAATATACAATACCTCCTTACATACTTGTATTGGACATAATTGTTACGGTTTTGTTTGTTGCTGCATTACATACAAATGGTATGCTGCGTGTTTTAATTACTTCAAGAAGATTAAATACTATAAAGAAAATCATAATTGGGTCCACTATGTATATTCCAGTAATCAATATATTATTGATAATATATTTAGCCAGTATTACAAAATCAGAGTACAGGTATGAGTACTACAGAATTATAAATAGAAATATCAGAATAGATTCGGCGATTTGCAAAACACAATATCCGCTTCTTATGCTTCACGGAGTAGGTTTTAAAGACTTAAAGCATATTAATTACTGGGGAAGGATTCCCAAAGAATTGATAAGACATGGGGCGACGATTTATTATGGCAATCAGGAAGCCTGGGGTACAATAGAATATAATGCAGAGTTTCTTAAAAACAGGGTTTTGGAGATTGTTAACCAAACAGGGTGTCAAAAGGTCAACATTATTGCGCATTCAAAGGGAGGGTTGGATGCCCGTTATATGATAAGTAAACTGGAAATGGGTAGCTATGTTGCTTCACTTACAACAATTTCTACACCCCATAGAGGCTCAAAAATTATTGATATTATCTACTGTATACCAAAAGGTATTTTTAAAGCCCTTGGAAATTTTATTGACTGGTATATCAGATTGCTTGGTGATAAAAACCCTGATGTTTTTACTGCTGTAAGACAGCTTTCAACGGATTATTGCAAGGAATTCAATGAAGAGGTAAAAGACTCTGAACAAGTTTATTATCAAAGCTATGCGACTTTGATGAATAATATATTCAGTGACTATATCCTGACAATTCCATGTTTTCTATTATGGTTGATAGATGGTAAAAATGATGGATTGGTATCGGTTGAGTCAGCAAAATGGGGAGAGTTTAAAGGCGTATTAAAAAACAAATACAGCCGGGGTATTTCTCATGGGGATATTATAGACTTACGCCGAAACGACTACAAAGGTTTTGATGCAAGAGAGAAATTCATAGAAATTGTTTCAGATTTAAAGAATAGAGGGTATTAATAAGAGCTTAACAGTATGTAAGTTGAGTTCTATTCAAAATCGACTTCAAAAACTGTTAGATTTTCTAATTTAAACATGACATACTGTTGTCATATTTATATAATATAATTGAAACAAGTCTTGACATTTTATGAAGAGGGAGAGTGGTAGGATGATAGAAATACCTGAGGCATCAAATCTCGCCAAGCAATTAAATGAAAGTGTTGCCGGCAAAATTATAAAGAGTGTTACCGCCGGATATACTCCGCACAAATTTGCATGGTTTCATGGAGAACCTTCATTATATGATTCACTGCTTAGGGGAAGGATTGTTGGATTATCTCAAAGCAGAGGTGGTTATATTCATGTTTCGGTTGAGGATGATATTTCAATGTTATTTGGGGAAGGCGGGCGGATACTTTTACATAGTGAAGAAGATAAACGTCCACAGAAGCACCAACTGTTGATAGAACTCGACGATGGTTCTGCTTTAAGCGTGTCAATCCAGGGATATGGATTGGTTTACTGTGCTAAAACCTGCGAAATTAATAATAAGTATTACGATATAAGCTGTTCAAAACCTTCTCCACTATTAGAGGAGTTTGACAAAAGTTATTTTTTAAAACTGCTTTCTGAAAAAGGCAATTCAAATATAAGTGCTAAAGCTTTCCTGGCTACGGAACAGAGGATTCCGGGACTTGGAAACGGCGTTTTGCAAGATGTTTTGTTTGCAGCAAAAATCCACCCGAAGAGGAAAATGAACAGTTTGACTGATTCGGAGCTTGATAGTTTATATAGTTCCGTTAAAAATGTCCTTAGTGATATGGCTTTAAGCAGGGGAAGAGATACTGAAATCGATTTATACGGTAACTTAGGGGGCTATAGAACAATGATGAGCAAAAATACAGTTGGGTCATGCTGCCCTTCATGTGGAAATATAATTGAGAAAATGGCGTATATGGGCGGAAGTGTTTACTTTTGTGTTAACTGCCAGCCCCTTTAATTTTTATATTGTAATCTTTATATTATATATATCCCCGAATTTATAGCCCTCTGGAGTTATGGAAAACGCATCAACCTTTGGAAAGTCAATATCGGATGTATCAGAGATAAATTGGGCAGCTTCACTTGAAAGTATAGTGTAGTACTCTATTATATCGTTTTTATTATAAGATAGTATAATACGATGTGTGTAAGTAGATCCTCTGATTTCTGTTCCTCCGTTTCCTAATTCTTTTCTGGTTAGTTTCATTGCTGATTTCAGGCAGTATTCACTGCCATCCTTCATCCTAATTACAATATCTACAGGATAACCGTGTCTGGCATAAAGAAAATCCAAATCATCTTCAGTGGACTTGCGTACATTGGAGCTCTCCAGACATTTAATTAACAATATAAGAGTCAAATTAAATCTATTGACATTAAGTGTAGTACATCAGGCTATTAATAATTTTAGCTTATAAGTAAAATTATTACAATGGTTTTTAGTAACCTTATCAATATCTATAGGTTTGTTTCCAGATTATTGACGAATAGTTAATGATTTAATAAAATAATAATTGAAACTATCACTTTTAAATATTGGATTTAGCATCATCTATAATAAGCTAAGGTGTATTACTTCATTATAAGCTCTTCTGATAACGTTATTTCTTTATTTTCAATACACAAATTGAACAATATATTACAAAGCTATAAGTTTTTTGAAAGGAGGGAAGCAATAGTTCCTGACATTTGTTTTAGAGACTTATAAAATAGTTTATGGGATTTTGAAAGGGGAGTGCAATATGAAAAAAATTGTATTTGTAGTACTAGCTTTAATTGTATCCATTGGTATAATGGTAATTATGCCTTCAGTCGGTTCAGCCTATTTTGATGATAATACGTGTATCTTTATTGATATCCATTCCAATACTCATGGGATAGGTGATGTTGGACCTCAAATAGCAATTGATTTTCCAATGTATTCTTTTAATTCGGAATACAGGAAATTAACATCGATTGCTCCGCTTGACCTTACTTCGCAGACAAAAGTTGTATTGGGGCAAGGTAGTAGTATAACCGGTACGGCTGGAGGTGGAGTTGCTTCAGGTCTCACTCTTTATGATAATATTCTTGTTATCGATAAGTTTAATATTGAGCCTGATGGTACTTTAAATTATAAATACAATGACAAATGGATAGTTCTAAAAGTCGGAGAAAGCTGGATTGAAAAGACTGAGAGTGAGTCGCCCTACGGAGGTACACTTGTAAAGACCTTCAAGGTGGTTAATTACGGCTTTATAAATAAATCGGATATAAGTGCTCCGAATATACCGACCCCTAGCCCGACACCACCTGGCCCTACGCCTTTACAAACACCGGTAGGAAGAGTTGGTGATGTAAATGGGGACGGCACGGTTAATTCGGTTGATCTGATGCTGGTAAAAAGGTATGTTTTGGGAATTATTGTAGATTTCCCTTCTGAAAATGGTTTTTGGGCGGCTGATGTAAACGGAGATGAGATTGTTAATTCTACAGATTATGTGATAATAAAAAAGTACTTGCTTCGTATGATTGATAAGCTTCCTAAAGAGGTGAACAACCAAGAATTATAGAAGCATTCAAGTTGAGGAAAACTACGAAAGTAGTGTAGATTTAAATAAAATCTGTGATACTCATATCATGTTTATCAGTTTTGGTATGAAATATCACAGATTTTTATTTTTACTGACTAAGATGGGAGTACACAGAATCTGTTACACTTTCGTCCATCACTCTTACAATTATGGTCTTACTGCTTGTAGCGCCGAAATCATTAATAAGCTCCCATCTGTATGTAAATGTTCCTGCTTCTTCTGCTTTAAGTGTCACTATTTTAGCCTGTGACCTTGGCGTATTGTCTTTTATATTGTATCTTACATACTCTTTGTCGTTTTGATACAGGATTAATGTAGTACCGTTATTGCCGTTTTTCATATACATATGGACTGTATAATCCTGCCCTATAGTAACCTTGTATATATCTGCGCTTATCCGTACTTCACCCGGTACTCCCTCTGCTTTTGTAATTGCCGGTGATGGGCTTGGATCGATATTACCCGTGTTTTCGGGTATTACTGCAGGAATTTCAGGAGATGGCTCTGGAATTATGATTTCCGGTTCATCAATATTGCTTTCTACTGGTTCAGTATCACCGGTATTACTGTTTTCTTGACCATCCCTTCCTTTATTGCTGGTATTGTCAGTACTGGAATAAGCTGTGGAATTATTATTAGAGCTGCCTGCAGTATTGATAACTATTATATAAGCCCTGTATAATATAAAGCATATAATAATTGATGTAATGGCCCAGGCTGCAATAATGAGTTTTGAAGTCTTCTCTTTTTTTCTTACTCTGTAGTTCCCAAATTGGGTCTGCTTTCCTACATTATTACTTTTATTATGTCTTATGACTATGAATTTACCTTGAATAGTAAACAAAAGAGCCTGTTCATTGGAGGCTTCAAGGATTAGGCCTGTGTTCTCTTCTATTTCCTTTCCCGTATCTATGTTCTTTATATAACTTTTCATAATTCTAAGGTTGCTTCTTAGAACTAAAGTTAAAGCAAGTATATATTCTTTGTATTTATCAATTATCTTTTTGTTTTGTTTGATGCTTTCATCAAGGTCATCAACGGGTATGCTCTTATTTTTAAAAAGCTTTTCAATAAGTATGTTACTGCCGGATAGTATTTTTGCTGCTTTTAAAGAAAAATCAATGCTTTGACTATCGGAAGGAGTTAAGTAAGGCAGTTCATTAAGTCTTATCCCAAATTCCCACAACTGCTTTTTAAAATGGGATATTTCTTTGGTGTTCTCATAATCACAGTATAAGTAATACTTTTCATCATCTATTTGCTGCAGAGAGTAATTGGAGCTTTGTTCCTTTACGTAGCTTAATACCCATTCTTTAATAATTTTTTCGGAAAATAAGAGGAAACCTTCACTGCTTTCAATATCATAGTTATCAATGGAATGGTTAAAAGCATCCAGCCCGATGTCAAACTCCGGACTGTTTTTCGGTAACGTAGACTTGCCAAGTACATGCAGAATCGTATCCATAATAAAGCTTTTATGATTATCGATAAATTCTTCCCTTAAGAGGTTATCCCCTTGTCTGATTTTATCAATGGTCTCAATGGTATCGTCTTTTGGAAGCTTTTTTCTATTTATATTGTTAAAGAACTCCATACCTAACCTACTCCCCGCATAACAAAAATATCTTGACTTATACATTTATATATAATAAATTTCCAAGAATTTATTATATCAAAAATTTCGGCAAAAATAAAACTAATTTATTTTAAGATATTAAAGTTACAGGGTTTTGGTTTTTCTGATAATCCTAAGACTAATAGCATCTTTATTGATGGGAAATAAAAAATAATTACATTGTGCTAACTGGCGTTGAATATAATTAACTAGAGTTAAGATGATAACAAAGCCTCAAATGCATAATGATATGGAACTAACGGCAATAATTGTTAATATTATATAATTAGAGATTAAAATATGTGGGAGGGAGAGTGACTGAATGAAAAAGAAATTTCTGTGTCTGGTTGTTCTTTCGTTATTATTGCTTTGTCTTAGCCAAATTGTATCCGCACTTGGTTTGAACCCCGTCAATGTTATGTCATATGCCGCACAAAATGCAACAAAAAGCCAAAACAATAATGAAATAATAGTCCAGCTAAATGGTGAAAAACTTGTTTTTGATGTCAAACCCTACATTAAAAACGGAAGGACTCTTGTACCTTTTAGGGGAATTCTGGAGGCTTTTGGTGCAAAAGTTGACTGGAATGGAGCAGAGAAGTCTGTATATGCCCATAATAGCACTACCTACATCTACTTAAAAATAGGAGATAGCTTTGCTTATGTCAATGGACGAAAGATAACACTGGATGTACTGGCAGAAATAAAGGACGGAAGGACTTTCCTTCCACTTAGGTTCATAAGTGAGAACCTGGGAGCACATGTAGATTGGGATAATACAACACGTACAGTAACAATATTATACAAAAAGACAACCTTTACACTGGGCGAAACCATGTCTTTTGAAGGAATAAAGGTTTTAATAGAAAAGGTTGAAAAGAATGCCGGTAACAACAAATGGCTAATATGCGGAAAAGCAAGCCTTAAAGGTAAAGAAATAATAATTGACGTAATCGATAATGATGGGCTTGAGGCTCCTGGACTTATCTATTTCAACAACTCTGGGGAGGAAATGGACCCCTTTGAAGTAGATGTTTATATACCTAAGCCTGATTTTGACGGGAAGTACATTGTTATAAAGCTTGTTACAGAAGATGGGAAACAGATGAAAATAGGAGAATATGTTTTGCAGCCTTTATTTTAGAGGGGGATATGTATGAAAAGTAAAGTTTCTTGTCTGATAGTGTTAACAGCATTTGTATTGCTGATTTTCGCACAAAACTATGTTTTTGCACAAGACAATATTACAGCAGAAATGACAGCTGATCCTAATCGGGTTGAGCTTGGAAATACAGGATTTATTGGATATAGTCAGAGAGGTACACTGGATATTGGAAGTATTAAGCCAAAGGATAAAGAGCTTGTATTGTTAGTGGACTCCTCTTCGGAACAGAATTCACCGATTCCCCCTAGTTCAAGTGCATTTGATTATGCCTTGTTTTCAGGAGATTCAAACAGCGATCTAACTATAAGCGGAGCAAATGTCTCTGTCAATGGGGATGTACACTCAAACAGGGGAGTAGTTTCAAGGTCCACAAGCATCAGTTTAAGGGGAACCTGTGAAGCTGTTACCCAGGTCACAGTCGCTACAGGATATTCTGATTTCAACAGTGAGACTGTTATTGTAAATAATGCAAGTCATGTGGATACGCCGGACATATCTGCACAGCTAATCAGCAAAGCAAGAAATGATAACAAGCTTCAGGTTATTAATTCAAGAAATTATAATGAAACCAATAACAATACCTTATTAAAAAACCTGGTAACAAAAGAGCTGGCTGGCCAAAATAATATATGGCTGTATTATGAAAGTAGTAGCAATACATGGAATATAACCGGTCAAAATCTGGTACTGGATAAAACCATGTATTTTGAAGGTAATTTATTATTTAACGTACAAAGCGTTACAGGCGCTGGATTTATAATTGCTACAGGGAATATTATGGTTAATGGAAGCGGTCTTAGCAATACTTCGATAGAAAACCCCATTTGTGTTTATTCAGTTAACGGAGATATTAAATTATATATGGGCGGCATTAATTATTACGGAATCATCTATGCTCCAAATGGGAAGGTTGAAGTGAATTCTTCGGGTCTAAATATAAATGGAAGTCTTATATCGAAGTCTATAGTGACCGGCAATCATGGTGTTAATTACACTTATAGATTAACGTCTGTCCATAATACTATAATAGATACTATAACACATCCGCCTTTATACAGCACTGTAAAGGATACAGCAAAGAAATTTGCAGATCAATTTGCAGGAACAAACATGAAAATCGGGTTTATCCGCTACTCCGATGATGCAGATAATAACAGCTTTAGGTTTTATAATATGTCTTCAGGCAGTGAACTGGCAAATCTTAAAGGTGAAATAGATGCATCTTCTGCAGGTGGAGGAAGTAATCTGGGAGATGGGCTTAGAAGGGCTTATCACATGCTGAAAAACGGATCTGCGGATGCACAAAAGTATATTATTGTCATTTCAAGCAGCAATCCCAATAAATGGACCAGAGCCGGGGAAAACTCGGATACCTTTAAAACAAATGAAGGTGATGCAATCTATCTTGGTGACAATACCAGCAGTAAACCTTTTAATTACTGTCTGGAAATAGGCAGTTTGATTAGAAATTATAATATAAAGCCATTCTTTATAGACTTTAAGCCCGGGGGAACAGTTGACAGAATAGGACAAATATCACAAATATCAGGAGCAGATATTGTAAGTGCTACCCCAAGGCGCTTTTATGATCCCGAACCCACCGATTCAAATGCAGTAAACACTGTCATAGGAAGTATATCCGGAATAATAAAGACTGTGGTTCCACCGGAAGAAGCAAATGTTACTGCTGTGTTTGAACAACTTCTCCCGTTAGGAGTTGAACCTGTAAATGAACCTGCAACAATGGATGCACCAACGGGACGTTGGCGGATTACACGTCAATTATCCGGTGTTAAGGTGAAAAAGGTGGGAACTTCATACATGCTTGAAGCACCTGATTTTAGGATCAAGGTAAGATATAAAAAACTAGCCCCTCCGGAATCTCCAATTGTATTTTTATCTCAAGATGGAGTCATCAAATATACTTTTGAAAATTGCTTTGATGCAGATGGAAATCCCAAGCAGCCGGCAGAAGTTCATTTAAACAGTATTTCAGTTGTTGTAGTCTTATCAATCGATATTCAATAGAAGTGTGTAAAAAGGGGCTTCAAATAATACGAAGCCTCTTTTTTGATGAGCTTTCATAGACAAAAATTTAAATCCATGTCTATATAACATTATTTGTGATTGAAAATATACGTTTATGATATAATGTTAACTAAGACTTGTTTAAACCTAAGAATTTTAAGAGGTGGTATACAATGAGGAATTGTACCCTATTTGTTTCAATAAAGGAATACAGCAAAATCATGTCCGCCATAATGGAAGTGTTCCGTGATAAGACGGTTCAAGTTTCAGAAGACGGATTTAAGATTATAGTTACAAATAAAAAGCTGTTTGGTAAGTACAATGTCACTTTTTCTCTAAAGACAGACGAAAGTGAAAAAGAGAATCTTAAAAGCATGATAAAAGGTATGTTTGGATACTTTCATCAGATACAAACTAATCATCAGAAAATAAAAGAAAAACTTCTTTTGCAGATTTCTGCTCTTAATGCAGCCGTTGGGATAGTATCAGAAAAGGAAATGGATAAGGATATGTATACCAGGATTTTAGATACTGCTGCAAGGATAAACGGAGTGGTTTTTATGCCTTCCGGAGAGATGCTTGACAGGTATGGCAGAGTAATTCTTAACCCAAATGGCGATTCGGAGGTTGATGATTTTATACCAACTGTGAATGCGGATTTGATTGATAGCCATATTAAGGTAACCAAGTCAGGAGAGGAGCGGAAGAAAAGATCGATAAAGCTGCTTCAAGATCAGGGGATACCATTCATTGAAGGTCTTCCTGTTATTGTAGGAGATGAAGATGCTGTTATAAGGAGCAAAGAAGAAATTGTAAAGAGAGCTGTTGCTTTATGCATTGTAGCACTCTATGCCGGTGGATTGGCAGACGGGGTTGATATAAAGGAGAATGGGGAGTTTATTGAGGGTTTAATAGAACAGTATGGCGCAGAGGAGTTCTTCACACAAAAGGAGAAAATCTTTATAAAAAACCATAGCCCGAATAGTGTTGATATTGTTCAGTTTGCATGGATGTATGAGTGTTACTGGGTGCTTTTATGGGCTTTAGGATATGTTGATGAACTGGGTTTTCCTGAAAACATATGTGATGTTAAGAGGGCCGTGAGCTATCTAAAGAACGCAGGTGATTATGAAACCTTTTTTAGTTATGCTGTTGTGAGAAAGAAGGAAGAAATATTAGATCAGGCAGACCTTATTTACAGGTATGACTGGGCGTGTGTTGATGCAAGAATTAATAACCGTCCGGTACCGGGAGGATTAAACGATGAAGTTGTTGTTGAAAGGCATAGAGCCTTAAATTGGCTGGTAAACTACCTGGAATCGGAATGGGATGAGGTAAGGACTGATACTTGATAAACTTCAATATTATTGTAATCCGACTATTGGGAGTGGGACTTAGAATAATAAAAAAGGGATTCTATAATATCATAAAATCCCTTTTAATAAACTTTTACTTACCTGATTATGAACAACATATTAAAGAGATCGAATTAATAATGCCATTAGCTTGCTTCAGGAAAGTTAACATATATTCCTAAAATAGTTCTGTTTAGAATTGCAAGATCATTTGAGGTTATTTCGCCGTCTTTATCAAAATCTAAACGTTCAATGTCCATACCATCTGTATTACGAGTTAGAATTGCCTTAACTATAAGACGTTTTAAGTAAGCGGGATTATCATAATCGCCGGGTATGGTAATAGAAGGACGAACTGTAAACGGACAGGATTTTTTAAAACCGTTTGAACTGAACACGAATTCATAGTTTCCAGGCTCTAATATACCCAGATTATAAGTAAGGGTTTCATAGGTTAATACTTGAATAACATCACCTGTCCAGCGTTCAATATCTGCGGTTCCTATAAATGATACCATTTCTGAACCGTCAGCCAGAGTAGCTGTCTCGGAGGTAACTGTACCGTCATAGGTAACCTTGTATCCTGCGGTATAGAACTCCAGATCCACAGTTGCAATATACTCGCCATTTTTGTCTTTACTGATGGAAACGGATACTTGCTCGTCATAAGGTGTATATTTAACATATGTTTCTATCGGTTCTGATGTAGAGTCTGTAGTGTCCCCATAAGCAGCTATTGGCATAACAACTACCATTAATAATGAAATAATAAGTAAGATGGATATTTTACTTTTGAACATAATTATCGAATCTCCTTTCCCCTAAACAAGAATAGATAAACCAGCAAGTATGATACATAAAGCTTATGTACTATAAATCCCCACCTCCATTTAATATTATCAGGGATATGTGTAAAGTAGGATATATGTGTAGGCAAATGGAAATCGAAATAGAAATAAAATACTGGTACGAAGGTTAATAGCTTTAAATAAAGGTTACAGCATATACAAAAGACTATTTATATTTCTCTATATGTAAAATTATATCAACAAATATTATTTATATCAAGAAATTTATTTATATATTGTAAGTTTTATACAAGTTATGAATTGATTATGATGTTCGGCCAAAAACTTTAGAAAAATGTTGTGCAAAATATAAGAAGAGCCCATGATGATTTATGCTACAACTGATATAGATCCCTGCATACCTAACGACAATCTTTCGACTGCCATCAAGCATTACGAAACCTATACCAATCTTTGCTCGACTGCCAGGGATACCTTGGAAACCTGCTGCAATCTTTCGACTGCAGCAGACCTCCAGCAAATAAAATGAGTTACACAGGAATTACTTTAATAACAAGTAAGCTAATACAACAAAAATTAATGCCTGCGGAACCCCT
>JBMOLK010000031.1:0-22374 GCA_049325575.1 Bacillota bacterium
TCATCAATATATCCGTTTCTATCATTGTCTATACCATCGGAAGGAACCTCACCGCTATTAATAAAAATACTGTCTTTGATCTCTATATGGGAAATATCAATGCCTGTATCAACTACAGCAACTATAAGATTATCATCTCCCTTGGTATAATCCCATACAGGAGCTGCATTTATATCTATTCCGGACACCCCGGCCGTTCCCCCTATAGTCTGGCCGTTATTCCTAAGTCCCCACTGTATGGAATAATCAGGGTCATCTGGCACTCCGTATGAATATAGTTTATAATCAGGTTGAACATATTCTACGTCAGGATATCCCCTAATTTCTTCCATAACTTCATTCATATTGTTAAAACTATCTAACTCAAAAACATCCATATTAAACGCGGGTATTTCCTTCTTAAGCCTATTCTTTAGCGCCTTGCTTTCTCTAACTTTGACCTTATCCTTAGAAAACGAATTTTTGTATTTTACAATTATACCGTCTGTGGCAGTATAACTGACTTTACTTGCCATGCTTTGATCTAGAGCCAAACTCCCGGAAGAAAACAGAACAGATATAAGTAAGAAAGACGATAGAAAAATTGAAAGGATTTTTAATAACTTCCCCATATGTACTCCCCCATCCAACTAAATTTATTTTTTAAATGCACATTCTTTATATATAGAGATCGAACTGTAAAAGTAGATAAACTTGATGAGTCCGCCATTTGCATCAAATTAGCGGAACGAATCATATGTTTATCTTTACAGTTCGTTATCTCTAGTGGTCTTAGACGTTTATTAAATAAACCTTTATATTAATAATTATATTTCATTTGTACAATTATGTAAACAACTTGTCTATCTCTTCCCCAATTTTCCCGATTCTTCTTGAATCCTGCCTTTATCAATTCTTTCAAACAGTACTTCCGGCTTCTTTATTTCTCTTTGTGCGGGTACCACAACAGATTTCCATGCCGCACTGTTTATGCCTAAGTACTCTCTTATCCTGTCGCAGGTAAATGGCAGAAACGGTGAGAGGAGGTTTGAAAGATTCGCTATAAGCTGAACACAGGTATATATTGTTTTGCTGCAAAGTTCAGGGGCTTCCTTTATCTGAATCCACGGCTTGTTTTCATCAAAATATTTATTGCACCTTCTAACGAATATAAATACTCTCTCTAATGCACTTTTAAACTCTGCCTCCCTTATCTTTAGCCCCACTTCATTATAGAGCTCTTCTATCTTAAGGCATATGTCATCACACAAGTTAGCCTCCGGGACTTTTGAATTAAAAAACTTCTCTACAAAAACCAGGGTCCTGTTTATAAAATTGCCGAAGTCCCCTAAAAGCTCACTATTATGCCGGTGAATGAATTCCCTCCACGAAAAGTCCGTATCCCTCTTTTCCGGACCGTTTATAGTAAGGAGATAGCGTATTGAGTCAGGGTTATACCTTTCTAGGATTTCCGGTACCCATACTGCCCAGTTCTCGCTTGTTGAAAGTTTTCTGCCCTCTATTGTCAGATACTCGCTGGACACTATCCTGTCAGGAAGCTTAAGGCCTATGGCTAGCAATAATGCAGGCAGGATCAGTGTGTGAAACGGGATGTTATCTTTTCCATGAACATAATAAGCAGACACACCTTTCTCCCAAAACTTCTCCCACTTAACGCTTCCTTGGGCTGCCCATTTCTTACTGACAGACAGGTAGCCTAGAACTGCTTCTATCCATACATATATCTTTTTCCCTTCATACCCTTCCAAAGGCACGCTCACACCCCAGGAAAGATCCCTTGTTACAGCTCTATCCTTAAGCCCTTCCTTTAGATACCTTTTTGTCAGTGCTACCGCATTCTCCCGCCAGCCCTTTTCTCCTTCGGTATATTTTTCAAGCTCACTCCGGAAAGCTGATAAAGCCAGGAAAAAGTGTTCTGTATTTCTGACAGTTGGTGAAGACCCGCATATCTTACATTTCCTGTCTGAAAGCTCCAAAGGGTCTAAGATATTGGAGCAGGAATCACACTGGTCTCCCCGGGCAATACTTCCGCAATAAGGACATTTCCCCTCTACAAAGCGATCAGGTAGAAACTCTCTGCAGTTTTCGCAAAATGTTTGTTCCATTGTCCTTTTATAAATAAATCCCTTTTCCAGCAGCGCTTTGAACACATCCTGTACAACTTCCTTGTGAAAGTCCTCATCTGTTCTGCCGTATAAATCATATGAGAATCCCAGCCTTTTAAAACAGTCTTCAAATTCTTTATGATATCTGTCAGTTATTTGCGAAGGGAGAACTCCTTCCCTTCTTGCACGTATAGTTATGGGTGTGCCGTGACAGTCACTTCCTGAAACATACAGCACCTCTTCTCCTATAAGCCTGAAGTATCTTGCCAGAATATCACCCGGAAGCAGGCTTGCAATATGACCTAAATGTAAAGACCCGTTGGCGTAGGGCCAGGCACCACCAATTAAAATGCTCATAACATCATCCTCCTAAAACTTAAATTCAATGTTACAAAAGACAAATAAAAAACTCTCACCTCCTAGACATAATCTAGGGGACGAGAGCAATATATCCCGCGGTACCACCCCAATTTACCTGCACTTTTCAGCACAGGCCTCTTCAGGTACGACACAAAAGTGTTTATACCCTAGCACTATAACGGGTGCAATAACCCCGGCATATCCTACTTACACTGTTAATGTGTTCGGTATGCAGCTCTGAGGCCATGTTCGAAAGATCGTTCTTTACTCCTTTTCAGCTTCCTGGAGCTCTCTTTGAAAGCAACTTTCCTTCTACTCTATCTCTTCATCGCTTTTATATCATTTTCTTAAAGAAGTTTGCATTCTTAGCAAACTTTATTTAGAAAATAATGTTATTATTTGATTTTAGCATTCCTACAAACCATAGTCAACTATCTGTTTTATACTTAATACCATTCTAATCAATTATTTAAGCTGTTTCGCTTTTCTTTTTCCTCTTCAAGCTCCTTCATCTGCCTTATAAAATTAAGCTGTGTCTCCGTTCTTACAACTCCCCCAGCCTCTGTTAAAATACTATCCATTTGAACAGAAGCCTGCTGTGATTCCGATAGCCCGGCACCCTCAACCAGGTCTTTTAGCTGGTCAAACTCTGGCTTTTTTAGTTCCAGGCAGCACCTGCATACAGGGCACACAAGTAAATAATTAGACTGATAAGGAATTACAGGTATGAAAAACAGTGTGAACCAACTGGTCAGCTTCTGTAAATGCCAGGTTGCTTCATTATTACAGTTATTGCATCGGATTTTTCGAACCGGACCAAAATTCTTTGCCGTTCTATAACCCCATCCGAATATAATCATAAAGGACCTCCTGTAATTTTAATCCACTACAACAAATATGTACTTAAATACCTATAGAGCCACTTCTTAACCTAAATAAACGGAATTTAATCGATATAAACAGTGTGGATCAGGGTGCTTTTAAGAAGTGATACAGATAAATACAGTAACGATAGGCCTCACACCAATATTTTACTCCAAACTTTCATATTTTACAAGTCTTATTTTTTAGGAAAAGTATTTCCTTATTGCTTGCCTAATAGTAAAATTGATGAGAAAATTAGAATGTTGGTAAAAACTCTAAAAGCATATAATGGAGGTTGGCAATGACTGAAGTTTATAATAATCCCTCATACACCCCTGAAGAAAGAACAAAAGATCTCCTCTCACGAATGACACTTGAGGAAAAAGTAGGCCAGATGTGTCAGGTTGACGGGCGAGACAATCCTGAGTTTTGGATAAAAGAAAGATTCATAGGCTCCTTTTTGCATGTTGTTGGTGATAAAGCAGTACGCCTTCAGAAAATCGCTTCTGAAGAGTCAAGGCTTGGTATCCCCCTTATTTTTGGAATTGACGCAATTCACGGTCATACCTTCTACAGTGGAGCTACAGTTTTTCCGTCACAGCTTGGTCTCTCTTCAAGCTGGAATCCGGACATAATTGAAAAAGTGGGTAGAATAACTGCAAAAGAGGTTAGCGTAACAGGCCTACACTGGACATTCTCACCCGTGCTTTGTATAGGTAGAGATGCAAGATGGGGCCGAATAGATGAAACCTTCGGAGAAGACCCATACCTTATAGGAGTTCTGGCATCTGCCATGATAAAGGGTTATCAGGGTAAAGACATAAGTGAACCTTACAGTATACTGGCATGTGCAAAGCACTTTGCCGCTTACGGTGAAACCCAAGGCGCCCGTGATGCCACAGAAAGTGATGTATCGGCAAGGAAGCTTAAAACTATTTTCCTGCCTCCTTTTAAGGAAGCTGTAGATGCAGGTTGTTACACTTTCATGGCTGCATACCAGTCTATTGATGGTACCCCCTGCTCGGCTAACAGGTGGCTGCTAAGAGATATTCTTAAAGGAGAATGGGGATTTAAAGGTCTGGTTGTTACCGACTGGGATAATACAGGACATATGCACAAGACGCAGATGGTTGCACCTACAATAAAGAAGGCATGTGAGATAGCAGTGCTTGCAGGAAATGATATGATAATGTCAACCCCCGAGTTTTTTGAAAATACTATAGAACTTGTTAAGGAAGGTACAATAAAAGAAGAACTTATAAATGAAGCATGTTCAAAGATTTTGGAAATCAAATTCAGGTTGGGGCTTTTCGATCATAAAAGATATCCCGAAGCTGATAAGCTTCATCTGTTTGTTGGATGTGCAGAACATATAAAGGCCTCATACGAAAGTGCTTTGGAATCAATTGTGCTTTTAAAGAATGACAACTATACTCTTCCAATATCAAATAAAGTAAAGAAAATTGCCGTAATAGGCCCTAATGCCGATGATGTATCAGCGCAAGTAGGAGACTGGTCCTTCGGCCCCAGATATTATCCGGAAATACCTACCCTTGAGTACCACAGCCACTATGATACCAGCCCTATCGTAACAATCCTTAGCGGAATCAAAAGGCGTGCCGGCTCGGATATTGAAGTGCTGTATGAAAAGGGCTGTGATGTAATGGACCCTCATGCAAAAAATATTGAAGCAGCTGTTGAGATTGCAAAGAAGGCAGACCTTGTCATAGCGGTAGTAGGGGATACAATTTTATTAAACGGTGAAATCAGGGACAGAGCAGTACTTGACCTTACCGGTGCACAGCAGGAGCTTCTTGAAGCACTTAAAGGAACCGGTAAACCCCTGGCTGTGCTTCTAATAAACGGCAAGCCCCTTACAGTTCCCTGGATTAAGGAAAATGCCGATGCCATAGTTGAAGCCTGGAATCCCGGCATGGAGGGCGGAAATGCTGTAGCTTCCATACTTTTCGGTGATTTTAATCCCTGTGGTAAGCTTACGATTTCATTCCCCAGGGCCATAGGTCAACAGCCTGTCTACTACAACCAGTACCCTGGATGGCATGGAGGAAAGTATGTGGAAATGACTAACGATCCTCTTTTCCCCTTTGGGTTTGGACTTTCATACACTACTTTTGAGTATTCCAATCTGACACTTGGTGAAACCAGGCTTACCCGTGATGGAGAGCTAATAGTTTGTGTCGATGTTAAAAATACCGGCAGCCTCAAAGGAACTGAAATTGTGCAGGTTTATATAAACGATGTATATAGCTCTGTTACAACACCTGTTAAGGAGTTAAAAGGGTTTAGCAGGGTTACCCTTGACCCGGGTGAAACAAAGAATGTAAAAATAGCAATCCCCGTCTCTTCACTTGCCTTGATTGACAGCAGCTTAAGTAGGGTGGTTGAACCGGGAGAATTTGAAGTTATGGTAGGTAGTTCATCCAGAGATGAAGACCTGCAAAAGGCAGTTTTTAGTGTATATTAAAAACAGGTTGTTTATTTTCACAGTTTGAATACGTTTATAGTGTAAATACTAAAGAAGGAATTTTTTCAAATGAAAAACGGTACTGCTTTCGTTGTATATTATAACAAGTATAACAGACACAGCTTTAATGCTTTGATAGGAGCCATTGAAGCTTGTGAAGATTTAGGCAGCTTGAAAATATACTTTCCAAGCAAACCTGGTGAGTTAGTGCAATGCTTACATGAGATTGCTGATAAACACGACAAGGTGGTAGCGGCGCTTTCATTTTTTACAACCCAACTCTGGGAAACATACGAAATCGTTAATAATTTAAAGCAGCTATTCAATAATAAAATCGTATTTGCTGCCGGAGGCCCTCACCCTACCGGTGATCCGGAGGGAACTTTGAAGCTGGGTTTTGATATTGTGTTTTCAGGCGAGGGAGAAGAATCGGTAGTAGAATTTCTTAAAGCACTTAAAAACGGCAGCGACTGGGAAAATATAAGAGGTATAGCCTATCTTGACCGGGAGAGTAATTATAGTTTTAATGGCCTGGCTAAGAAGGTAGATATCGACCTTTACCCCCCTTTTCCAGTAAAGCATGGAATATTTGGACCTATAGAGATAACAAGAGGCTGTCCTTTTGGATGCCACTACTGTCAGACTTCTCATTTAGCCGGAAGATCAGTAAGGCATAGAAGTATAGAAAAGATTGTACATTATGCAGAAATTATGAGAAGCAACGACCTGACGGACCTGAGGGTCATTACTCCCAATGCTTTTTCCTATGGGTCAAAGGATGGGGTAAATATTGATATTACAAAGCTTGAGCAGCTTTTAAGCTCCGTAAAGAAGGCCTTATCAAGGAACGGAAGAATTTTTTTCGGTTCCTTCCCTTCCGAAGTAAGGCCTGAACATGTTAATAAAGAAACCCTCCAACTGGTTTTGGAGTACGCAAGCAATGATAATATCATTATAGGCGGCCAATCAGGAAGTGAAAGGATGCTTGAGCTATGTAAAAGAAGCCACAAAGTCTGTGATATCTATAGGGCTGCCGAACTAACCGTAAATGCCGGATTAAAGCCCTATATCGATTTTATTTTCGGTCTTCCTGGAGAAACATTGGATGATTTAAAAGAAACAATAAATGTTATGAAGGACCTGATTAAAATAGGTGCCAAAATACATGCCCACACTTTTGTCCCTTTGCCACAAACCCCTTTTGCTAAAGCACCTGGAGGAAAAGTTAATAAGGAGATCAGGCAGCTGCTTAAGGACCTGTCAGTTGAGGGGATTGCGTACGGAAAATGGGTGGAGCAGTGGAAAGTTGGCAGGAAGATCTCAACCTATTTGAGATCCGGAAGGCTTTAATGAACATCCAAACAACATATTGTGCATGTTTTTGTATTATAAGCTATTATTTTAATTAAGCCCGGAGGTTTCCACTAGACCCCCGGGCTTATGTATCGGATGCTTTCTATACTACCTGTATCTACACTATTATAACTTGTTCTCTGCTGGAAATACCGTAATAATCTTTAATAAGTATCTCTTAATAAGGGTCAGGTCTGTTGAGTTAACCAGGCCGTCTCCACTTACATCAGCAGCCCCTTGGCCATATGGAGAGGAACCATCCGGTGAAGGGAATAAATCAATAATTTTCAGTAAATACCTTTTTAACAAAGTATAATCTGTTGAGTTAACCAGATTGTCACCATTTATATCGCCGTATATAAAAAGCGGAGTAGGTGATGGTAAAGGTCCTATTCCTTCCGGCTCCAAGCCATAACACAGCGCTGAATTAGCATAAGCCGTTATCTTACGGTTTTCAGCAAATTCCTTTAAAGCAGGCTCAAATGAATAATCATTTACCTGGTTATAACTTATGTACCCTTCTTTGAAGAATTTGAACTGTATTTCTCCAGTGTCTGCTCCCGGTGCTATAGACCCTGCATCGGCATTGAATCTGATTTCAACAAAGCTGTCAGCATTGCTTACACCAGGTGTGATATTCCCGAAAGTGCCTGCAACCTTACTGCTGCCAAGCTGCACATAGTCAGTCTCAAAGGCAGGTATTTCTTCTGAATCCCTGGTAAACCAGTAACGCAGCTTGATATTTGCTAAATTAAGGGGCCTTGTTCCTGTATTCTGTATCTTAATAGCTGCTCTAACTGTGTTGGTTGCACTACCTGTTTCACCACATTTGTACAGCACTTTTAAAGAAGGCGGTTCTATTGGTGAAGGTGTGGGTGAGATATTGGGATCAATAGTCGGTGTTGGTGTAGGCGATACCGGTAAGGGCTCACTGCCATATACTAATTGGTCTCCTAAGTACACAGGTATATAGGAAGAGGTAGCATAATCCTTGGTAACTCCCTGTCTCCCCCAGTCATTGGAAGCGTTCCAGTTGCTTTTGAAATTGGAGTCCTGCCCCGCAACCAAGGCAAACTGAAATTCCCGGGTGCCGTAGATATCATATCCGGACCAATCAAATTCAACGTAGTATGTACCTGCTTCGTCCCATTTTACAGGTCCCTTAGAGGCTACAGGCCCACTATAGCTGTGCAGATTTTCATCATACATTACCTGCAGCTCCACATCATCTATAGTTTGCCCCGCATCCAACAATTCACTGATATTAAAGAAGTATCGAACCTTCATGCCCTTTTCAAAATGAGGCGGATGAACAGACTCGTTATGGATTCTTAAGGTTATCTGTGTCCTTTCGTTATTCTCCTGTTCAAGTTTTGCCTGAGCAAAATATTCGTCGACAGGTGGTTCTTTTGGAGGAAAGTTTGGCACAGGCTGGTGACCTTCACCGTAATAGGTATATAAGCCTGCAACTGCACCAACAAAAGCAGCGTTATAGTCAATTGCAACTTCATTGTAAACATAGTCGGATGTCACATCTACGTGCTTGTCGGTTAAATCGGGTCCTCCTACAAGGGCTCCCCACAGGGTGTGACGATGTTCCGGAGGATCATCCATGCTTAAGGTTTTTGATCCATGGGCTGCTCGGTGATGAGGATGACGCGCAGAGTTTGGCGCATATCCTACTATATAGCACCTGTCCATAGGATTGTTGCCCATTATATATTCCATCTGGTTTTTTGCCCATTCTGCAAAATCAGAGCGTCCCGAATACTTCTTATAGACCAGCGCACAAAGCTGTGCTGCTGTGTTATACCTGGCAGAACCGTATGGATTTACCACACTAAAGCCTGCAGGAGTTTTTGAAAGAAATGCTGTATCTTTCGGATCTTCATGAGGAATTCCTGACCAGTACTCAAGATTCCAGCGGAAAATATACCAATCCCTTTCAGTGTTGGTTACAGGGGCAAGCTTTGCAAACACTCCGCCCCATACTGTATCCCAGCAATGTACCCATATGTTTTGCCACATGTCCTGAACATTAGTCATAATTCTCTTAAAATAACCTATGTATTGACCGTTGGCATCAGTAGCAGTTATATCATCAATATACTGTTTTTCTCCTGTTGCAATATTTAGCCATACTGCAGCCCAGGCCATTTCGTCATGGTCGTAGCTGGAGCCATAAAACCCACCGGAATAACCTAAACCCCTGTACTTTTTTGCAAATTCATAAAGGGCTTTTGCTGTATCAAGGCATTGGTCTGCATAAAGAGGATCTTCGTCTTTATAGTTGAGATAGTTTATTGCAAGAGATGCTGCCGCACCAGCACACTGGTCACTGGCAGGGGTCTCTTCTGTTGCAAAGTATGCTGGTCTTGCAAATCTTTGAAGCTCCGGGGGACTCCAATAGTTATGATCTATATTACCTTCTCCAACCTGATAACAGAATGCTATTACATTTCCGTCTTCATCCCGGAATGTAGACCTTAGAAAATAGTCGTTGAACCATCTCAGGATATCCTTGATATGTTCTTCCTCACCAATTTTTATGTATGCATCCCTGAACTCGTAAAAACCCCACCCTAGAGTTGAAGCAGCATAGGTCTGCGGAAGGCCGAATTTCACATGGTCCCCTGCATCATGCATGCCGCCATGCAAGTCCAATGTGCCGTCCCCATCAGGGTCTAAGACATTTCTATACTTATCGATAAATGTCTGCGACATGGTAGTACCGGTAAAATCCTCTCCCATTGGTTTTAGCGGTACCTCCAAGTCCTGAAGGTCGCAATCACCTCTCCACTCTAGCCGCCCTCCTGATATTCCCGGTCCGCATTTGTTTGCATCATAGAAATACATGGACAGCTGAAGTGCCTTGGCGAAGTTATACTCCGGTTCTGCAAAAGTACTTGTAGGTGCCGTTAATTGCGTTGACAGCAGGCAGGCAATTAGAAAGATGACTAGCATCTTTTTCCTTAACCCAGATTTCTTTCGCATTTTTATTACACTCTCCTTTATATATATTAATTTTATTTTAAACTTAGCTATTTTTACTATTATCATATTAATTCGTAAAAAATTTAATTTTAGGTCCATTTTATAGAAACTTCTTCAAGTATTTCATTAGAAGATAATCCAGGTTTCATATATACGGATACTTAATCAAATAGTGTTAGTAAAGTGTTATAAAAAGTGTATAGAAGAATATTTAATATTTTTAGGATATTTTATATCTTGGAGGTGATTTTTTGCCCTGGGTAATTTGTTTTATAGCATCATGGATTCTTTTTTTCTTACTGGTTGATTACAAAAAACTAAAACGAAATTGGATAGGCGGCGTAATAGCTTTATTGATGGCTACTGTTGTTGACTATGCGGGCAGCGTAACAACTAAGTCCTATGATTTTATAGCTGGAGCCACCAGGCGGAATCGAACCGCCGACCTGCGCATTACGAGTGCGCTGCTCTACCGACTGAGCCATGGTGGCGTAATGCTTGTATGAATATACATAATTTTACTAATACTTCTATGTTAAATCCTAAAAAATCTTTTGTCAAGAACAGAATTTTCTATTTATATACATCAAACCAGCCCTTGCGTTTAAACCAAATAACCATGGCAAAGGCAATTGCTGCCATAACTCCAATAACTACAAAGTAACCGTACCGCCATTCAAGTTCGGGCATATACTCAAAATTCATTCCATATACCCCTGCAATAAATGAAAGTGGTATAAAAATAGTTGTTATAATAGTCAAGGTCATCATTATTTTATTCATTCTATTGGATATTATGGCAAGATAACTATCTCTCATATCCGAAGTCATTTCACGGCTCGACTCAATCATTTCCGATAATTTCAGCAAATGGTCATATATATCCGTAAAGTATAACTTATTCTCTCTAAATCCCTCCATGTGGCCGGAATTTATTATCCTGTAGATCAAATCCCTCATGGAATTTACTATGCGTCTTAGCTTTAGCAAATCCCCACGTACTTTAAACACTTTGTCCATCAACACCCTGGTGGACTTATCATCCGACTTGTCTTCAAGATCACTAAGATAATCTTCAATACGGTATATGGCTGGAAAGTACTGGTCAACTATTTTATCAAGAACTAAATATCCTACATATGTGTGGCCTTCAGCCCATATATTTTTATTGGATATTACCTGGTTCCATGCAGACTCAACTTCACTGGAACTGGAAAGATGAAAGGTTACAACATAATTTTTCCCCACAAAAACATCTATTTCCTCCGGAGCTAAAGTCTCCTGGTTTAGAGCATGAAGAACAAGAAAATTATATGCTTCATAGTAGTCAAGTTTCGGACGCTCTAAGAAGTGCAAACAATCTTCAATTGCAAGAGGGTGAAAACCGAAATAATCGCTAAGGTATTTTACCTCTTCACCGGTAGGTGCTTCAAAGTCAACCCAGTACCAGTTAATATCGTAGTCTTTAATCTTATGAATATGTATATTCCTAATCAGTTTCAAGTCCCTGGTTATAGCTAACACGCGTATCAATTCAGTATCCTCCGATAAACATAACCATAATGTTAATTTAGTCTTTTTTAGATAATACAATTGCAACAATAATCAAAAGCGGTACCGCTACAACAAAGAATCCAGCAACAATAATTGTAATGAATCCATAATTAGTCATAAAATCCCCTCGTCCTTACAATAATTAGAGATAGAGAACTTTGAAGATAAACTCTACTTTTACAGTTCCATCTCTTTAAAAAGAGTTTAAGTAAAAATATCTCTTTTAAAATTATATTAAATAATTTTGAATTAACCTATTAATTCAGGACTCTCCTTGCAATTTCTTTTACCTTGTATTTTACCTTTTCCTCATCTATAGTACTAAGTTCACCTTTTTCCATTACAATGTTTCCGTCTATAAGCACAGTATCAACATCTGCCCCCTGCGCTGAATATACAACAGCAGAGACTAGATCATTTACAGGACAAATATGTGGTTTGTCTATATCAATTAGAATAAGGTCAGCCTTCATTCCTTCTTTTATCATACCTGTCTCATTCCCAAATCCCGCTGCCTTAGCACCGTTAAGCGTTGCCATTTTAAGTGTATCACATGCATTAAGGCAGGTTGGGTCCATGTGGACTCCTTTATGTATTAAGGCGGCTAAATGCATCTCTTCTACCATATTAAGATTATTGTTGCTTGCTGCCCCATCAGTACCCAAAGAAACATTTATGCCTCTCTTTAGCATTTCGGGTATCTTTGCTATCCCACTTCCCAGCTTCAAATTACTAGAAGGATTATGAACTACATTTACATTTTTTTCTTTAATAATCTCCATGTCTTTTGGAGATAAATGCACACAATGTGCAGCCATTACAGGAACATCAAAAATCCCTGTTTCCATACATATCTCTGCAGCACTCATTCCGTATTTCTTCAGGCTTTCCTCCCTTTCATGCAAAGTCTCCAGTATATGTATATGTATGCCTGTGTTTAGCTCTTTTGCAATTTGGGCTGACTTTCTTAAAGACTCTTCATTAAAAAGATATACAGAGTGTACTTCGATATAAACCTTTACTCTTCCATTTGCACTGTTGTTCCAGTTTTTATAGTATTCAAAACATAAAGGCACCTCATCAATAATTCCCTTTCCACTTGTGTCAAACTTTAGAGGATTTTTTGAGAGATTTGCCCTGATACCTGTCTCTGTAACAGCTTTTGCAACAGTATCCATATGAAGGTACATATCAGCAAAGGTAGTAGTACCTGTTCTGATCATTTCCGCAATTCCCAACAGTGTCCCCCAATACACATCTTCCGGTGAAAGCTTAGCCTCGGCAGGAAAGATATTATTAAACAGCCATTCCTCCAAAGCAAGGTCATTGGCAAAGTTTCTCAAAATAGTCATGCCACAATGAGTGTGAGCATTTACCAGACCCGGCATCAGAAGCTTATTTTTTCCGTCTATGGTTCTATCCGCTTTAAAGTCATTCAAATTCTTTTCATCCGTATGTATAATATCTATATAACCATTTTTTATTCCCAGATAAGCATTCTTAATAACCTGGTTTGAATCGTTACAGGTAATAACATCAACGTTTCTAATTAGTATGTTCACTACTTGGTCCCCTTTTCCTTTGTAAATATTATTATAAAAAGTATCTGATTATATTATATATTAAACACAGATAAATATTAGATATGTTTCACTTCATTCCAGAAGACCAGTACAAAAACCCCTATCATAAGAGACAGAAGCTTATTCAATTCATAGATAAATACTTTTTAATGCTAACAATAATAATTACATTCCTCCAAAGTTTTGATTATATCTTTCATTAAACTCTCTCAAAGTATATTTATGCCCCTGACCACCTTTATGTTCAACTGCATAAACTGCAGTGACACTAGCAAGTCTTCCCATCGCTTCCAGCGACGCTCCTTCCAAATATCCTTTCAAAAGGCCGGCTCTGTAAGCATCTCCTGCGCCTGTAGGATCAACAACCTTAATGGGCTTTGCAGCACAAATATGCACCCTCTCGTCCCAGGTCCTTAGAATTGAACCCTTTGCTCCAAGTGTCTCTACAATTATATCAACACTATTTAAGATCTCTTCCTTAGAAAGGCCGGTTTTCTCCAGCATAAGGTTATACTCATATTCATTGAAAATTGCTATCTTAGCTCCCAATATTCCTTTTATAAGATCAGGCCCGGATAGTCTTGGTATCTGCATACCAGCGTCAAAAAGATAAGGTATACCCATTTCCGTGCATTCAACAGCCCATTTTATCATGGCATCAGGTTCTGTAGGAGCAATGACGACCATGGATATGTCATCTCTATCTATACCTTTTAATGTAATTTCCGTATCTTTTGACATGGCTCCGGGATAAAAACCGGTTATCTGATTATTTGCCATATCTGTAGTTATAAAACAGGATGCTGTATAGTCACCATCCAAAATCCTGACATAGCAGGTATCCACTCCATTCTCATTAAGCCAGTTTCTGTATTCAAAAAAATCCTGACCAGCAGTACCGACGATTATCGGCTCCAAGCCTACCAGGGCAAGGTTGTATGCAATGTTGGGAGCAGTACCCCCTCTCATTTTTTTAAGACTATCAACCAGAAAGCTGATATTTAGAGCATGAATCTTATCAGGAAGAATGTGATCCTTAAAAAGACCCGGAAACTCCATTATGTGGTCATAAGCTATAGAACCGCAAACCAAAACCTTTGACATATAAGTCCTCCTTACTTGTTTACACACGTGAAACAGAAATAGTGCTCACGAAAAGCACTTCCAACTTCACAACTTAGTCTATTTTTTAACTGCAGTAAGAACAAATATATTCACTTTCTCCTTTGATGCCTTACCGTCAGCCTTTGTTCCTTCAGATATTGTCTCAATGTTTATTTCCTTAAAGCCATTATTATTGAACCATTTCTTTACTTTGCTCAAGCTAAAACCCGTCCATAAGTCATGCATTCTCTCCTTAAGCTCCATGTCCTTATGTTCATGGAAGTCTGCCAGAAAAACCATCCCGCCGGGCTTTAGCACCCTGTTGATCTCCTTTATTGCCAGATCCGGGTCTTCTATATGATGAAGATACATGCTTGCACAAACCATATCTACAGATTCGTCTTCCACAGGTACTTCCTGACCATCGCTTTCCAGCGCTTCTATGTTCTTAACACCTCTTGCTCTTGCGTTCTTTCTTAGTTCCTTAATCATTTCCTTTGATATGTCTACAGCTATTACCTTTTTTACATGTTTTGCTACAGCAAGTGAAATATATCCGTTTCCAGAGCCCAGGTCAATCACCGACATACTCTTTTTCAAAAGCTTAAGATTTATAAGATAATCATTGATTGACTCATCGTAGTAGTCCTTACGGATTTCCTCCCACCTGGGTGCAATCTCATTAAAGTATTCTTTGGTGTCACCTTCACTTGCAGAATAAACTTGAGAATCTCCTGAAGAAAGCCACTCAATAAGAGCTTTCCTGCTGAATCTCCATTCTCTTCCTATTTTCCTGGCAGGTACCTTCTCTTCCTTAAGCAGCTTTATAAAGGTTTTAACACTTACACCAAAAAGTTCCGCGGCTTCTTCCATAGTAAGTATCTCTTTTTCCATTTTGTCACCTCGTTTTATTTGTGCAAGCAAATTATATAATAACCATTTTAATTTATCAACACTTATTTACTTTTATATTCACCAGTTTTATACTTAAATACAATCGATACACAAAAAGAAAACGCCCTTTCGGACGTTTATATCTTAACACCAGCTTTCCAGATATCTTTTCTGATCCTCGGAAAGTTCATCTATTTTAATACCCCAGGATTTTAACTTCATTAAAGCAACCCTCTTGTCTATTTCCTCGGGTACATCCACCACCTTATTCCCAAGCTGGCTGTAGTTCTTCAGTACATACTCGGCGCTTAAAGCCTGCAGAGCAAAGCTCATATCCATTATCTCTGCAGGATGCCCGTCACCCGCTGCAAGGTTTACCAGTCTGCCGCCTGCAAGAAGATTTATCCACCTGCCGTCCTTCATCTTATAGCCCATTATATCTTTTCTCTGTTCTTTCTTTTCGACAGCCATCTCGTCCAATTCAGGTACACATACCTCAACATCAAAATGCCCTGCATTACAAAGGATGACTCCATCCTTCATCGCCTTGTAGTGGTCACGGTGTATAACCCTTTTACACCCTGTAACAGTAATAAATATATCACCTTTTTTCGAAGCATCTTCCATAGTCATTACTTTATACCCGTCCATAACTGCTTCCGCTGCTTTTATGGGATCAATTTCGCATATTATTACACTGGCTCCAAAACCTTTAGCCCTCATGGCTATACCTTTACCGCACCATCCATAGCCTGCTACTACCACATTTTTACCTGATACAATAAGGTTTGTTGTCCTGTTTATTCCATCCCATACCGACTGTCCTGTACCATATCTATTATCAAACAGGTACTTGCAGTATGCGTTGTTTACAGCAACCATTGGGAACTTCAATACTCCTTCGTTTTCCATGGCTTTTAGTCTTATAACACCTGTCGTTGTTTCCTCGCAGCCTCCCATCATGTGAGGTAAAAGCTCTTTCCTCTTTGTATGAAGAAGATGCACAAGGTCACCGCCATCGTCTATAATAATGTTTGGTTTATAGCCTAAAGCCAGATTCAAATGCTCGTTAAATTCTTCACTGGTAGCATTGTACCAGGCATACACATCAAGTCCGTCTCCTGCTAAGGCAGCAGCTACATCATCCTGGGTTGACAAAGGGTTGCTTCCTGTTACAGATACCTCTCCGCCTCCTATAGCGAGCAGCTTTGCAAGATAAGCCGTCTTTGCCTCCAGGTGAACGGATACAGAAATCCTTACACCATAGAAAGGTTTTGTGTTGGAAAACTCCTCCTCAAGACTTCGTAAAAGTGGCATGTTTTTTCTTACCCATTCAATTTTCTGCCTACCAGACTCTGCAAGATTGATATCACGTATCACACTTTTCATGTTTATACCTCCCAATCAGATACAACTTTTTTAACTAACAGTGTAAAGTTTTTTTCGGCTTCTTTTGCTGTTTTCATAACTTCTTCATGGTTTAAGGGCTGGTCAAGTATACCTGCAGCCATATTGGTAATACATGAAATACCTAAAACATTCATATCCGCATGCCTTGCAGTAATAACCTCGGGGACTGTAGACATTCCAACGGCATCCGCCCCCAGAACACCAAGAGCCCTGATCTCTGCCGGAGTCTCGTACATAGGCCCCTGGGCAAATGCATACACACCTTCCTGAAGGTTTATACCTTCTTTTGCAGAAGCCTTTTTACAAAGCTCAATAAGTTTCCCGCTGTAAGCCCTGCTCATATCTGGGAATCTTACCCCAAACTCACTTAAGTTTTTACCTCTTAAGGGAGAAGGAGCAAAAAAACTGATATGATCTTTAATAATCATTAAATCCCCTGGTTTAAAAGCTTTATTTATCCCTCCCGCAGCATTTGTGACAAGAAGGTCTGTTATTCCCAAAACCTTAAACGCTCTTATGGGAAAAACAACCTGTGAAATATCGTAGCCTTCATAATGATGAAAGCGTCCCTTCATGGCAAGTACAGGCTTACCGCCCAAACTTCCACATACTAATTTCCCGGCGTGTCCCTCAACCGTTGTAATGGGAAAATTGGGTATATCCTTGTAATCAATCACAACAGGGTCTTTTATCTCATCTACCAATGGTCCCAACCCTGATCCAAGGATTACTGCAATCTTAGGTATTACCTTTACTTTTTCTTTTATGTATTCGGCAGTTTCTTTTACCGTCTCAAAGATTTTGTCCATAGCTTACCTCCGGTTGTTTAGTGTTTTAATTTATTTGCTTTACAAATTTTCTAGAAACAAGTTTATCATTATTGTTTCTTACATTAATACAAATTAATCATAAAACTACAAATATAGAATTATTATACTAGAGATAACGAACTGTAAAGATAAACATATAATTCGCTCCGCTAATTTGATACAAATGGCTTGCCTATCTTGTTTATCTACTTTTACAGTTCGATCTCTATAGTATTGCCATGTCAATTTAATACACGATTCATTTGTAGTTGTTAATTGCTTACCATTGACAACTTATAGTTAAGCCTCAATGGATTGGTTTCTTTTTGAACTTACCACAAATATTGCTGCAAAAATACATATTGCTGCAACAACTGTTATGGAACAATATATGAACACATGCCTGATGCCTATTATATCGCTAATCATCCCGCCGCCTATATTTCCGATAATCCTTGCAAGACCGCCGCTTATAACGGCATTTAGAGTTTGACCTGATGCTTTTAGCTCCTTTGGTACTTTATTATTAATATAAGTAGCCATAGAATATGCCAGCACAATAAATATGAATCCATGAAGAACTTGCAGCGCCAGTATTACAAAAATATTACTTACTATACCCAGTAATGCCCATCTTACCACTGCTATAAACGCAGCACCAAACAGAGTGGCCTTTATACCGAACTTACTTATAACCCTATCGCCTAACAGAAGAAAAAAGACCTCACTAACTGCACCTATAAACATGGCCCATCCGAGAAGCGAATTATCCGCACCCATATCTTTATAGTAAATCGAGAAAAAAGCGTTATAAAATGAAAGAGTAGCCTGTATTGTAGCCGCAAATCCCATGAGCAGAATGAGCTCACGGTTTTTAAAAAGTTTTAGAATGGAAATCTTTTCTCCAATAGACTGATGCCCTCTTATTCTGGGAATTTTGAAAGCAGCCAGAAAGGTTATGAAACCTATTAAAAAAGAAAGAAAAAATATGCCGTCAACATTCTTATTGATTAATGCACCTGCCAGCACTGCTATACCCGCGTATCCGAAAGTCCCTGCAAGCCGGATGGGTCCATACTTCCATCTGGTAGTCACCATATATTCCAGGGTGATGGCATCACTTAACGGAACAATAGGGGACTGAAAAAAAGAGTAAACAACCATTATAACAAATATATAATAAAAATTGCCTGACAAACGAAATAATAGTATGATCAGGCTACTGGTAAGCAGCAGGGTCTTTAGAATGTCATTCTTTGTTTTTGACCTGTCACTGGCAACTCCCCAAAGGGGCTGAGAAAATAATGCAACAAATGAGCCTAAAGCCAACAGAGTACCTATTTCTGTTTTGCTGTACCCCAGATCGTCAAGGTACACAGGCATAAATATGCCAAAAACTGCAAGACTCATAAATATCAAAGCATAGAATACTATAAAGAAATAGGGATATCTATGTGTTGTTTTAAAGTTTTCCAAGGTTATCCTGCCCCTCACGCGTGGTATTTTGATATGAAATTTGCCTATAATAAAACATTCTACACCTATAATATTTTAATGTCTACAATTATATTAACAAACATTGCTCCTCTTCAACAATTTGTCTAAATAGTATTTCAGCCTCCTGGTGAATATGTTAGAATAAGGTCATAAAGCGAATATTAGAGGAGAGTTAAGATGAACATATTTGTAACAGGCGGAACAGGATTTATAGGTTCATATGTTGTTAAGGAATTAGTGGATAAGGGACACAAGGTAACAGTACTCGCAAGAAACCCAAATAAAGTTGGTGGATTTCTTAAAAATGAATCTATTGAGATAATTGATGGCACTTTATACGATAATACTACCATTGAGAAGGCTCTTACGGGTAAGGACGCATGTATTCATATTGCCCTCGGGTGGGGCAATACTGCGGTCGAAATGCTTGAAAAGGATACAAAACCTTCATTGTTCATTTTCGAGACAGCAGTGAAGCTGGGGATCAAAAACCTGGTTTATACTTCTTCAACAGCAGCTGTAGGCGAGCTTAGAGAAATTATGAGCGAAAGCACCCACACACGTCCGGTTGACTTTTACGGTGCTACCAAAGCATCTACAGAAGCATACCTCCTGGCTATGTCACACATACATAGTATCAGCTGCAACATTATAAGACCCGGATACACTTTCGGAAACCCTGTTGTTGAAGGTGCTCCCATGCAGCCTGACGGCCGTTTTCGGGATATTGTGAAGAAGGCAAAAGCAAATGAACCCATAAGCCTCGTAAAAAATGACGGTACGCAATTTATATGGGCAGGTGACCTGGCAAAGCTATACTCTGCCGTCCTCCACTCCGGTCTTAACCGCCGTATCTTCTTTGGACTTGGCACGGAATTTGTCACATGGGAAGATATAGCGGTTTTTGCCATAGAGTATACTGGCTCCAAAAGCGAGATTGTACTTGAAGACAAAGGATGGATAAAAGCAGAATACACCTTTGATGTATCCGGAATGAAAAAGGAATTTGGCTATGCGTTTTCATCATTTGACAAGATTAAGGAGCATGTAGCATACATTGCTGATCATGGTTAGAAAAATAGGCTGACACTTTTTTTATCATGACAGCCCATAAAGAAGGTCAGCCTCTTTTAACAGCCATTTTTTTATCTTAACATTACTTAATCTATACAACTTTTACAGTTAATGTCAAAATACAATTAACTACTTAAATCTCTATCTTGGAATAAATGTAAATGCATAGTTACTTACATATTTACTAAAACCGAGTTTTATAGAAATCACTACAAACATTAAGTACAGGCGGAAAATGAAACCATAAACAGGAGACAACTTTCTTCTGTTAGCATACGAAATTAACCTAATATACCCTTTATTTTCTTTCATAAATTTATATGTTTCGTTTAAAACCCAAATTGGTTTCTCAGGCTGCAATTCCACTTCAAAGGCTTTTTCCCAGTCATCCAGAGTATATGAACCAACCTTCTCGCCTAGGCATTCCTTTGCAATTTTGGTACCAGGCGTCGGAATCAAATGTGGAAAGTCACAACAAGCCCTTCTGTTTTGTATAAGAAGCTTAAAATTTAAAAGGAAGGTATTCTTAACTTCATACTTTGTCTCAGTAGGAAATCCCCTTATAGTGCAAAAGTGCGGAATTATATTTGTTTTCTTAATCATATTATTAATTTTGAATAATGCTCTTACATCTCCATTTTTATCTATCATATCCATAATCCTTTGAGTACCTGATTCAGCACCGAAGGTCAACATCTTACAGCCCGCTTTTTCAAGCTTTTTTAAAAAAGCTATGCCTGCCTTGACCAGAAAATCTGCACGTACATTAGTATACCAGTTAATATTTAAATTCCTGCTTATCATTAAATCTATTATTTTTTCTCCCCTCTTTTTATCACCAAAGAAATTATCGTCTATAAAGAGGAAGTTTGATACTCCATATTTTTCTTTATAATATTCAATGTCTTTAATAACTCTTTCTGCTGGCAATGATCTCCACTTCTTTTTACGGACCGATTCTGTACAAAACGAACAACTATAAGGACATCCTCTACTGGTTTCCATAGCAAGAATGCGTTTCTCAGTCGGCCAAAAGTGCAGAAAACCTGGCTGGTACTTGTCCAGATCTACTAAATAATAAGGGATCTTTGGTAGCTTTGTAATATCGCTTGGAGGTGCGGGCTTGTTAAATACAACCTTTCCACCTTCCTTAAATGCAATTCCATCAATTTTACTTAAATCTCCTTCGACTTCCAGACATTTTACAAGTTTAAAAAACACCTCTTCACCATCATCCATAATAATTATATCTACAAGTTCATTTCTTATTGAAGAATCAGGAGAAAGTGAAACATGAACTCCCCCAAGAACAACAGGTACATTTGACTTTTCTTTTATGTACTTGCATACTCTAAGGGAGCTTTTTATATGTGAACCGCTCATTGAACTAATACCAACACAGATAGGCTTGTCTCCAAGCACAGAATCCAACTTTGCATAGAAGTCCTTTTCTACCTGCTCATCCAATATTCTAACATCATAACCCTGCTCTACCAGTGGTGCCGCAATAGTCAGAATACCTAACGGAGGGTGATCTTTTACTTTTGCTGCCTCCATCATTTCCGAAGAGTTAAGTCTAGGAAAAATTAATACAATAGTCTTGTTGTTCATAAGTTATCTACCCCTTTATATATAATTACAAAATAAATAAAACAATTATTCTCCTATGCTTTTTCCGATATATGAACTATATTGTCTTAATTAGAATGTTAAACATAGGGATTAACATTACCCTCAATAATTCTCAACATGTCCTTTCTCAATAGATTACACAAATGTTCAACTGTCTCTTCTATATATTCATCCTTAACATAATTTATCTTTATCTCAAGGCCTTTACTATTGATATACATGTCTATTCCAAAGTTTTCTATGCACTTCTCATTTTCATCCGCATATTCATGAACCTCCTTATATAAAAGATCTGAAAAAGTTACTAAGGGTTGAACTTCATGTACAGCCTCTTCCTCTATATGTTCACCATGATAGCTTAAGAATATATCTGCCCGTCCAAGGTATGGTGCGAGATATTCCCGGTCTTTTTCATATGTAACTTCTTTTAATATTTCAAAGCTCATCCCCCCCTTTGGAATACTTCTAACCATGTCCGTAATCCATTTAACCTGTCTTGGTATATCATCATAATAGTCCATACTAAGTAAAATTGGATAACTCGCTGTGAAGTCGCCAATTGTCCTTGTTATATCTGCATCACCAATAATCCATTTCCTTCCATTACCTATTGTTTTGATATACGCCTTATCCTCCCCGGTCCATTCTCTAAGTGC
>JBMOLK010000032.1:0-2622 GCA_049325575.1 Bacillota bacterium
GAGATAAGGGGATATATTTAGGAGTTTTTGGTGAAAGGGTTAGGGTTAGGAGGCTGGTTTGGTTTAGGGGTTATGAAGTTAGTCTTTTTGCACAACCATCCTGACCTAACTCTTGAGCCTGTCAGGAGCAGGCTTACATTTTTAAGGTAAGGGAAGAATAATAATCTTAAACCTACCTGCACAGGTCGAAAAAATTTGGAGGGATAAAAAATTGGATTATTTGAAGGAGTTTTTGTGCGAAGATTTTTTACTCTTCAGGACTGTTTCAGAAACTGATAAATCGAAAGTTCTGCAACATCAACAAATATAAATAGTTACAGAGAGGACAAAAAATTTTTATCCTCTCTGTATTTTTTTTCTTGACAAGTATCAGTAATATATGATATAATACTGATACTATGAAGGATAGGCAGATGGCAAGTCAAATAAGGCAGAAGATTTCCAGAAAACTTGAAGAGAAGCAGACCATTGAAAGATTTCTTTTAGAACACAGAGAGATGATAGCAGGATGTTTAATTGAACGTAGACTTGGAACATCAGTAAAGAAAAGAAGTTCTCCTGCTTATTATTTATCTGGCAAGATATCTGGTAAAACTATATTGAGGTATGTGAAGAAAGGAGAATTGCGACGCATAAAGGAAAAGGTTTCACAATGGCGTGTATTTAATAGATATCTTGTAAGGTGGTGGAATATAAGTAATGAGGTTAGGAAATTATTTAGGGAATTAGGAAGGGTACAATCTGATGAACCTTTTAAAAAGGAGACGAAAGGTTTGTCCTGAGGGAGGTGAGGATGGGTAAAGGGTATAAGGTTTGGTTTCACAACAATCCTATTTGTGAGAAGGTAATAGTAGAAAGGGAAAAGTATGAGGCAGTTTTATCAGGCTATGGGGAGAATGACTTTTGGATAGAATTTTTGGTGGGCAGTGGGTTATGGGAAACGATGGTAAGTATGGAACCTACAGAGCTTAAGAAAGAAAATGGCAAGTCCCCCCGAGTTCTTAATGGTATAGAAGTTCTTCGTGAATTAGCAGATATAGAAGCAATTAGTCACTGTGGCAAGATATTATCTGATGCCCGCTTAATGTTAATTGCTGGATTTAATGTAGAGGATGTGAAGATAGCAAAGGGACGAAATAAATTAGTCATTGATTGTGAGACTTTGTCTAATCATCTTGCCAGGATTGGAGTTTCAAGTGTTGAGCATAGTTTTACAGAGCATGTTCGTTTGTTGAGAGAACGGCGTTGGATTCGGGGTAAAGTATACGCTGCGGATGCTATGGAGATAATTATTCCTTATGGAAAGAAGTATGAGAATATTGGGCAAGTAGGGAGTAAGAGGGGATACAAATTGGTGTTATTGTTGAATATAACGGTTAATCGTGAACGGATAATTGGTTTTTCTTTAGCACCGCTTCAAACCAGTGAGAAGGTGATGCTTCGTGAGATGCTGGAGCGTCTTAACCAGGAGATTGCACCATTGAGAGAGTGGATAGATGTGTTAGTTATGGATCGTGGGTACTGGGGAGCTAAATATTTAACAGGATTAAAGAGGGATTTTGGAATAGATTATGTAACCAGAGCCAGAGATGAAGGACTTGAGGTAGTTAAATATATACAGATGTGTATAGATGGAGGGGATGTTAAGTGGATATGGAGGAGGGAGGAACACAGCCAATTTGGCCAGATAAAGGTTGGTTCAGCAGGGATTGAAGATATCCCTCTTTATGATGAGAAAGGCAATCAAATAGGGTTAAGTAATGCAGTTGTTTCAGAAGAAAGGGACTTAAAGGGGAATTCTCTTAATAATGAGGATGGGAGTGTCCGTGGTCTGATTCAGTATATCACTTCTTTACCTACAATAAAGAATCCTTTTAAAATAAGGAATTATTATCGTTCAAGATGGATAATTGAAAATCAGGGGTTTAGGGAACTTAACCAGCGATGGAGGATTGAGAGGCTTGCGGGTCGTAAGTTTAATACGATAAATGCACGGATTGCCTTTGCATTAATGCTTTACAATTCAGAACATATTATGAAGATGAGGCATCCTGGTGCATGGGAAGATCAGAGGTATAAACTTTCAGGAAGATGGGCTACTGGATTGGGAGGGTTAAGTATAGTTGTATATACACCCAAAGGAGGGCTTGGTTTATTTACGACGAGACAATATGGGAATTTAATTGAAAAGGCAGAGAGAAACCGTATCGTAAACATTCTTGAATCTGCGGCGGCCCAGGGACAGACGATAAAAGAAGTCCTTGCCCTGCTTCACCCCAAAGAGAATAGATAGATTACCTAATCGGTCATATTTTTAAAATCCACCCCCATTGCTACCAATCCGTAAATTTTTACTTTCGATTTATCAGGCAGAGGAAAGTTTTCCTTGACTTATACGAAGATGTATGGTAAGATTTGTGGCAAGCAGGTGTAACTTGAATTCTCATCGTATTATTATTTCTGCGGCACATAGAAGTTCAGGTAAAACTACTATAACGATAGGATTATGTGCGGCATTAAGACAAATTGGTTTAAAAATCCAGCCCTTTAAAAAAGGACCTGATTACATTGACCCAATGTGGTTGACTGCGGCGGCAGAAAGAGAATGTCATAATCTGGATT
>JBMOLK010000033.1:0-22112 GCA_049325575.1 Bacillota bacterium
TCAAGCATTTGTTATATAATATAGATATGCCCTAATTAACTAAACTTGTATGTTATATTATTATAGCATAAATATTTTTGTTTTTCCAGCGTCTAATTTTAGCGCTTTAGCGTATATATTTTACACAATATATTATAAAAGATCAACATTTTTATCTATAAATTCTCTGAAATTTCCTTCAAAGAATTAACAGCAGTTTCAATTTCATCTAAAGTATTAAAACATCCTACGCTTAGCCTTATGGTACCTGTGTTTAAAGTTCCAAGGGTTTCATGGGCAAGAGGCGCACAGTGCAGCCCTGCACGGGAGGCAATACCGTATACCTTATCCAGGACATAACTCACTTCAGTGGATTCGACATTCTCAAAGTTAAAGGAAACAATACCAGAATTCTTTTCTGCTTCGTGTCTGCTATAAATCTTAACTCCCTTAAGCTCCATTATTCCTTCATACAGCCTCTTTATCAGCATGTGCTTATACATGCTGATATTCTCAAGCCCGAAGTTATTTATAAATTCGATTCCGTACCCCAGACCTACTATTCCAGGTGTATTTAAAGTACCGCTTTCAAGTACATCAGGAAATATTTCCGGTTGATAAATGTTTTCCGAACTGCTGCCGGTTCCTCCATGGATTATCGGTTCAATCTTCACCTTATCCCTTACAAATAACCCGCCTGTCCCCTGTGGCCCCAAAAGACCCTTGTGGCCCGGAAAAGCCAGCAAATCTATTTTGGATTCGTCTACATCCACCTTGATGGAACCTGCCCCCTGTGAAGCATCTACCAGAAATAAGATCCCTTCTTCAAAGGCAATCTCACCAATATCCTTTACAGGCATGATAATACCGTTAACATTGGATGATAGTGTACACGCGATAAGCTTTGTGTTGGTTTTAATATTTTTTCTTATATCTTCTGGGTCAATTTCGCCAAACTCATTGCCCCTAACAATAGTCAGCTCAACGTTATTATCCCTCTCTAAGGTTTTAATGGGCCTTATTACAGAATTATGCTCCATGCTTGTAGTTATGGCATGGTCTCCAGGCTTTAGCACTCCTTTAATTGCAATATTAAGAGCTTCCGTTGCATTTTTTGTAAACACAACCTGCATTGAGTTTCTAATATTGAAGAAATTGGATATGGTTTCACGTGCTTCAAGTACAGCCCTTCCAGACTTGATTGACATCTCGTGCCCTCCCCTTCCGGAGTTTGCGCAGTATTCCTTCATGCACTTTAGCATCTCGTCATATACTCTTTCAGGCTTTGGATATGAAGTTGCTGCGTTGTCTAGATAAATCATTTTGCTCCACCTTTTATATAGTTATTCTTCCAAAATCATTGATGCCAGCGGAAAAGGCTTTAATGCACGCTTAAGTATGCCCTGGACATAAGCTATCAGCATGCCGTAATTAGTTATTGCTACCTCTTTCTCCTTGGCAAAGTTAATTCTATACTGCATTTCCTGCTTATTAAGCATGCATCCGCCGCAGTGAATAATGGCATCAAACTCACCTATATCTTTAGGGAAATATGTTCCCTGGGCCCATTCAAACTCTATTTCTCCACCTGCTATTTGCCTTATCCATCTTGGAATTTTTACTTTTCCAATGTCATCAGCCTGACGGTGGTGCGTACATCCCTCTACAATAAGCACCCTGCTTTTAGGCCTTAATTCCTCAATTTTTTTAAGGCCCTTTACCATCTCTACAAGCTCACCCTTGTACCTTGCAAAAAGAATGGAAAAGGAAGTCATGGGAATATCATCTGGGGTATCCGCCGAAACCTTCAAAAAGGCCTGCGAATCTGTTATGACAAGAGACGGTTTCTTTCTTAGGCTGTTAAATGTCTCCTTTAATTCGTGCTCCTTGGTAACAACAGCTATTGCATCCGACTCTATAATATCCCTTATAGTCTGCTGCTGCGGTAGGATAAGACGCCCTTTAGGTGCTGCCTTATCAATGGGTGTAACAAGAACTACTACATCACCCGGGTTTATAAGATCCCCAACTATAGTCAGCTGAGACTCATCAAACTTTGCATGCCGGGAGATCTCCTTTTTCAAGTTATCTATCCCGGCTTTTGATTCGGCACTTATTTTGCATGCAGGAACACCAAGACTCTCTTTATATATATTCAGATCTTCCTCTTTGATATCCCTTATATCGCATTTATTAAAAACAGCTATGGCCTCGATGTTTTTTTCCTTTATTTTATTTATAAATTCCCTGTCAAATTCAGTTATTCCGTCTTCTGCACTGATAACAACCACTGCAAGGTCTGTTTTTCTTAATACATCATATGTTTTTTCTATACGAAGGTTTCCCAAATCTCCAACATCGTCAAAGCCGGCGGTGTCAATAATTACAACAGGACCTAAAGGTAAAAGCTCCATGGTCTTGTAAACCGGGTCGGTTGTGGTACCCGGAACATCCGATACAACAGCTATGTTTTGGTTTGTCAGGGCATTTATAAGGGTTGACTTACCTGCGTTTCTCCTTCCGAATATCGATATATGAAGCCTGTTTCCCAAAGGCGTATTATTCATACCGGCGCTCACCATTCCTTTATTTCTTTTTTCCCGGCACTCCGGGCTTGGTCATCTCTATAGGATTTAGCACATTTTCTACTTCTTCTGGTGATAAAATACCATCTTTTATCAATACTTCTCTTACAGTCATCCCTTCACTCATACATTTTTTTGCAACCTCTGTAGCCTTCTCATAACCGATATGCCCCAAAAGCGCTGTAACAAGTGTAAAGCTTTGTTCTACCAGCTGCCTGCATCTTTCCTTATCCGCCTTTATACCTTTAATACACTTATTTATAAAAATCTCAAGTCCGTTGCGAAGTAAATCAAGCACCTCAAACAAACTATCCGCAATAAGCGGTAAAAACGGGTTTAGCTCCAGCTGGCCCGACTGGGCTGCAATTGTTATTGCCGCATCGTTTCCGATTATTTTAAAAGCCATCTGGTTTATAGCTTCAGGTATTACGGGGTTTACTTTTCCAGGCATTATGGAGGATCCGGTCTGTACAGGCGGAAGCATTATCTCCCCTATTCCAGCTCTTGGTCCTGAGGACATAAGCCTTAAATCGCTCGCAATCTTGGAAAGATTAACTGCCGATGTTTTTAGAAGACCTGACACTTCTACAAAGACATCATTATTTTGTGTAGGGTCCATCATGTATTCCGATCTTGCAAGGCCTATTCCGGTTAGTTCCCTAAGCTTCTCAATGACCATGAATATATACTTTTTTTCTGCGTTAAGCCCGGTACCTGCGGCAGTACCTCCCAGGTTTACCTGTCTTAATCTCTCTTCCACCTTGTAAAGCCTCCACCTGTCCCTTGAAATTGCCTGGGCCCATGCCCCGAACTCCTGTCCCAGCATAATAGGCACCGCATCCTGAAGCTGTGTTCTTCCCACTTTTAATATATGGGAAAACTCTTCTTCCTTTTCCTGCAGTGCAGTTTGAAGATCGGCAAAAAGCTCGCTGACGGGGGTAAGAAGTTTTATGGCTGCAATCCTAACTGCTGTCGGGAAAACGTCGTTGGTAGACTGTGACAAGTTTACATGGTCAAGAGGGTGTACCAGTGAATAGTCACCCTTACTGCCCCCAAGTATCTCTATTGCTCTATTTGCTATAACCTCATTAACATTCATGTTTGCAGAAGTACCGGCTCCGCCCTGCATGGAGTCTACTACAAACTGATCCCTGAAGCTGCCTGCCAATATCTCGTCACATGCATCAATTATGGCAGCTGCAATCTTTTCGTCAAGGATTCTTATTGAATGATTTGTCAAGGCACAGGCCTTTTTGACCGTAACCATGGCGCTAACCAGTTCCGGATGAATAGGTTTTCCTGATATATTAAAGTTCTCTAAAGCCCTTAATGTGTGTATACCATAGTATAGACCATCATCTATCTTTTTTTCACCTATAAGATCATGCTCTAGCCTCATAATGACCTCCAAACAGCTTAAAGCCGGATGCATTTAAAACCGTTCTCGCAACATTTATCATATTTACTAATTTCAATTAGACAGTTTATCATTAAGAATAAATTCTATCAAGCCTTAGGTATGAGGGTAGCTTTCTTTCTGCTTTCTCTGTTGCATATACTGCTGCCTCAATATCAACCATGTTTTTGTTATCATATATCTTATAGTTTGACCTGTATTTTGCCGGCGTATTGATTAGCATAATAGTATTTGCACCGGCTTTAAGGGCCCAAACCTGTGCATCCTTACTAAGGGATGCCAAAGCAGTTGTAGATGGTATATAGACCTTCTTGCAGACTATACGGGTCACTGCCACAGTTCTTAGTGTCAGGTCAACATCTCCATGAGGAATGTTCTCATAGGGTGTTCCGACTGCCGGAATAAAGGGACCAATCCCTATCATGTTTATGCCCATTTCCTTAAAGTAAATTATATCATCTGCAATATCTTCAAGGGTCTGTCCCGGAAGCCCGATAATATTTCCCGACCCGTTTATATATCCAAGCTCCTTAAGCCAGCCGGAGCACTTAAGTCTCTCATCAAAATCATCATCCGGGTGAATCTCTTTAAAAAGCTGCCTGTTTGTAGTTTCAACCTTAAGAAGAAAGTTATCAGCTCCTGCATTTTTTAGCAGCTCATACTCTTCAAAGGACTTTTCCCCCACACTTAAAGTTATTCTCATTCCTGTTTTATCTTTTATCTTTCTAACAAGATCTGCCAGCTTCTGGGTAGACCAGAACTGATCCTCTCCCGATTGAAGTATTACCGTCTTAAGCCCAATTTCATGAAGGTAATCTACCACCTCCATAATTTCAGTTTCATCCATTCTATATCTTTGAACACCCTCATTTTGAGCATTAATTCCGCAGTATTTGCAGCTTTTTCTGCAGTGGTTTGAAAACTCTATGGCTCCTCTGATTTCTACCACATCTCCAACGGTTTCTTTTCTTATTCTGTCTGCTGCAGAGTAGATTGCCTCTATCTCCTTTTCCTTTTTAGTTGACAAAAGGTAGATAATATCGTCCTTTGAAAGGTCATCCCCCTCTTCAATCTTCTCCAATATTTTTAAGAACTCTTTGGTCACAGACATACCGAGTTTTTTATCGATAAGTCCCTGGAGCTTCATTTTCTTATCCTCAAGGATACTGTTTACTTCAATTTTGTTTTCTTCCAATAGTGATCTGGTCTTCTCAAGGTCTATTCCCTTGATCTTAACAGCTATGGCACAAACCGTACCCGACTCCGGGGGTGCAGGTACAAGGTCGGTATAAATGCTGTTATTCTTTAAAATCTTATTTATAAGAAGCATTTGGGCTGTATTTTTAGCAAGTATCAGGTAAGCTTTATCTTCCAAAGCCGCACTTCCTTCCTTATTCTAAAAGTCTTTTTAAATAGAGCTGTAATAGTTATTAACATAATCCTTTAAATACTGAAATTCCTTTAAAGCAGTGTGGCATAATCAGAAATAAATATCTCTTTTGCCCTCTTCTATCTCTTTTAGCTTCTCTATGGTTGATTGCTTTATCTTTTCATCCTCTATTTCTTCTAATGCCCTGGCTATTATATCCTGGCCTTTTTCCCTCAAGGTCTCGTTTCCATAATCGATAAGGTTTTCCTTAAATGTAAGTATGGCATTGGGCTGACAAAACTCATGAATCTCTCCGCCCTTTGCGTACTCCATGAAATTCTCTCCTGTCCTGCATCTTCTATAGCAAGCTGTGCAAAAGCTAGGTATATAGCCTTTATCACATATGGTCTCAAGCATTTTAGGAAGGCTTCTATGGTCGCTAACTTCGAATTGATCTGCCTTATCATCGTCTTCCTTATATCCGCCGGGATTTGTTTTTGATCCTGCACTTATCTGTGACACCCCGATGCTTAAAAGCTCATCCCTGAACTCGGCCCTTTCCCTGGTAGACAGTATAATACCGGTATATGGGACAGCCAATCTGTAAATTGCGATAATCTTTTTAAAATCCATATCATTTACCGAATAAGGAATCTCATCAAGCCCCCAGCCTAATGCAGGACGAAGCCTTGGAACGGATATTGTATGAGGACCTACACCATACTTTTCCTCAAAGTGCATACAGTGCATTAAAAGTCCTAATACTTCAAACCGGTAGTCATAAAGGCCAAGCAGTGCTCCTACCCCTACATCGTCTATCCCTGCTTCAAATGCTCTGTCAATGGCAGTAATCCTCCAGTCATAATCGGCTTTTAACCCTATAGGATGCATCTTTTTATAGACTTCTCTGTTATAGGTCTCCTGGAATATTACATACGTTCCTATACCGGCTTCCTTTAATTCCTTATACTCTTCCACCTTCATTGGAGCGGCTTCAACATTTATCCTTCTAATGTCTGCCGCTTTATAAATAGCATCCATTGCAGAAGTCAGATGTCTGACACTTGTCTTCTTAGGGTCCTCTCCGCAAATCAAAAGAATTCTTTTATGCCCCTGCTGCTCCATGGCTTTTGCTTCGTTTACTATCTCATCAATACCAAGGGTTCTTCTGTGAAGCTCCTTATTATCACGCCTAAAGCCGCAGTACAGGCAGTTATTTGTACATTCGTTGCTGGTATAGAGAGGGGCAAACAAAACCACCCTTTTTCCATATATTTTGTTCTTAACATATTTTGCGGCATCGAAAAGTTCTTCCAAAAGCTCCTCATCTTCAACATAAAGAAGCTTTGCAACCTCTTCAAGGGCAAGCCCTTTGCATTCTTTAGCTTTTAAAATGATTTCCCTTATATTAGGCTTTTGAGTATTTTTTGCACTCTCAAGAAGTGATAAAATCTGCCCTTCATTAATGAAATCTACCATGAGTCAACCCCCTAAAATATTTTACGCTCTGCCATAATAAAAAACTCTTCAGGACCTTATAAATAGTCATGAAGAGTTTATAGATGCAAGTAACACTTCTATTCCCCCTTCGATAAGACCAAATCCGTCTCGTCAGGTAATATTTAAATAAAATTTCCTTGATGTCAGGATTTCTCCCCTCATCTTAGAAAATCAACACTATCAAGTTTTAGTATATGAATAATATTATACTGCTAAAATCAATTTGATGTTAATAAAAATCGCTAATATGTTATAGCAACTTTTGCCTTGATGCCGTTAATACTGCCTAACTTACCCGCCAGAGCACCTATTTCGTCATTGGTTCCGTCAACAATTATGGATATTACCGAGATGCCCTTCTCCTTATACGGAATCCCCATTCTTCCCACAATTATGCCACCATAATCGCTTAGTATCTCGTTTACCTTTTTTGATGTCTCCTCACGGTTATTGACTACAATTCCAATAACGGCAACCCTATTATTATTTTCCATATGAAGACCTCGTTAAAAAATTAACTATATATTAATTATACCAAATAATGAAAAGATGTAAACAGAAATTTCATCCTTATGCTTTCCTAAACGGAAATTGTATTTCAGTTATATACTCGTTAGGGTCGTCTGTGATCCATGCTCCCTTTAAATAAAGTTCCCTTGGCGGTGCAATTATTTCATACCTGTTTTCCTCAATCCACTTTGATATGGCACTGTATGCCATATTCAGTGTCTCGTATGGGCCTTTATGAACAACACAGGCAGCTTCTTTTATACCATCAAGAACCTTGACCTTGATGCGGTCTGTTTCAGGAAGTTCTCCTATTACAGGCTCTATGACTTCTGCATCAACAGCCTCTTCCTTGTACCCTTCATCATGGTAAATCGCCATACAGGGAGGCACAATCTTTGCTCCATACTTCTCTATATGCTCTCCTAGTTCATGCCAAAGATGACTCTGTTCACTGTAGCTTGGTATAATATCCCTTAATGCTGCAACTCTTACGGGCTCAATTTCCTTTATAACAATACTGTAATTCATAACCTGATCCTCCTGTTTATAGATTTTCATGAGAAATTCTACGCGAGACAGTCTTTCATTTTCACTCTTTATCCTATTTGAAATTTCAGCATGCTTTAGCTCCAACAAGTTCTGCATCTGTTCCTTGCCCGGATTCTTATCAAGAATCAAAGCTATCTCCTCCAAGGAAAACCCTATGTACTTAAGTGCAAGGATTTTATTGAGCTTTGGCATCTGGCTGGCTGAATAATATCTGTAACCTGTAAAGCTGTCAATTTTTTCAGGCTGCAGAAGACCTATATTGTCATAGTGCCTCAATGTTTTAACAGTTACCTTGTTTAGTCTCGCGAAATCTCCGATTTTGAACATCTTAACCTCCTACGCGCGCATGTTCATTAAGACCTTCAATTAAATGATAAACCTTACTGTAACAGGAGAGTCAATATATTAATTTAATATTTTCATAATTATTGTTGTTTAATAACACAATGAGAGAATAATATATGAAACACATGTTCATGTCAAGAATTAAAGGCCGGTAGATCACTCTTTAAACAAAAAATTAAAAGGCTGTAAATGAGCAACTTCATCTACAACCCCTTCTTTCGTGCGCTTGATCAAACTTAATCCTAATTGGTGGAATTAATACCTTACTGTTCATTATATTATTTTGTCATGACGTATTTACAACTTTATCAGATATGAAAATATGCTATACTAAGACCCTGGACACCTTCTTTTCCAGCTCTTCAACCAGTTTAAGGTATTTATCGTGGACAGCGTCAGCTTTGGCCTTCTTCTCAAACTCTTCACACTCATGGTCCAGCTTAACTAAAGTATCCTCTGACAAGTTGTTTTGAGCGTACTTAAATACCACACCATCCTCCTTATCAATGTGCCTGTGAAGAAGGTGGGTATATGATACCGCATTGGCAATTACATCAAGCTTAGAGTCCTGGTCACCATCAAGAACACGTTTTACCGAGAGCTCTAATTCCTGTATATAAAGCCTTCCTAGGTCATGCTCTACATTCATACCGTATCTTACAAGTTTTTCAGCTGTTGAACCAAGCTCTTCAGTCATTTTATTAAAAAGCATGGTCTCTTCCTTGCCATGATGGTGCCTGTCAGCGTAATTTCTTACAAAGTCAATGATTTTAAAAAAATCCTCATAATCTACCCTGTCTCCGTTTAAGATTCTGCTGCAGTATTTACGGACTACAGCAAGTATTCTTTTTATGTTTTTATGTTCTTCAACCATAAGCTCTATACAGTTCACAGTATCTACCTCTTTCCTTATAAATATAATTTTATAATTAAAAACATCCTTTACCTTTATTCTTTGTAATTTTTATAGCTTTTATCTCATGAATATTTAATTATGTCTATCCCCATATACAAACCAATATGCTGCCCCTATAAAAATTCCTCCGCCGATGATGTTTCCCAGGGTTACAGGAATCAGGTTATATATAAAGCCTGCCCACGAGACCGCCTGATTGCCGTGAGGGATAAGAAGACTCATTCCAAGAAGGGACATATTTGCCACACTATGCTCAAAGCCTGCTCCTATAAATCCAAAAAGGCACCAGAATATTAGGATTAGTTTTGCTGTATCTTCCCTTGCTTTGGTAGATGTCCATATTGCAAGACACACCAGCATATTGCACAATATACCCCTGAAAAACAGTTCACTAAAAGGGGCTGTCATTTTATCTGCTGAAATTGAAACAATAAATTCCTTTAAAGGAGATCTCATAATAAGACCGGTACCTGCCATTGCCAGTGCAAGCAGGAGGGACCCGGCCAGGTTGCCAACATAACTCACAACCGAGATTTTTAAAGTCTTTACCCAGGATACCTTTCTTGCAAGACTTCCTATAATCATGGTCATATTATTACCTGTAAAAAGCTCTGAGCCTGCAAAAATAACAAGGGTCAGTGCTATAGCAAAGGATGCCCCCATCAGTGCTCTAAGATACGGAAGGCCGGCCTGTCTTATTGGAGCACCTATGGAGTAAACCAGAACAACTCCAAACCCCACATATACTCCGGACATCATGGAAAGGATAAAATACCTTATAAAGCTTCTATCAAGAAAAGCTGATTTCTCCTTTGCAGCTTCCGTAAACTTTTCTATAATTTCATTGACCACCAACAACACCATCCTTATAAAGGTTAATCATATTCTGCTTCTTATGGATAGGATGGCCATTTCACAGCACTATTATGAATTTGCGGAAATTGAAAACAAACTTATGAATACTTTATACATTTCTTAGGACAAGCTTTAATGCAGGCATTACAATCAAGGCACAGCCCTTTGTCTATAATAGGGTAGACTTCCTTACTTTTCATTTTTACTGCATCCCCCGGGCAAACCTTTTTGCAAATACCACAGCGAATGCAATTATCACTGTTTACTTTTAAGAAGTGTGCTGCAGCCTTTCCCGGTAAATTTAAAACTGTTCCATAGGGACAAAGGTAGCGGTGCCAAAACGAAGGAACAAAAATTAGTGTCAATACGGTACCTAAAACTGTAAGGACAGGTAATACAGGAATCCTTTTTCCCGTATTGAGGCCAAATACCATGATACCTATAAACAAAATCAGTATACTGTAACGAATAAAGGGTCTCTCAAACCATAATGGCACTTCCCTTCTTTTAATCTTAAACTTCCCAAACATCCTGTCTATTACACTTGTAAAGGTATTTATAGGACAGATCCATCCGCAGTAGATCCTGGAAAATAGAACTGCTCCAATAACACCTCCCAGGAAAACAAACATCCATACCTGAATTCTTCCTAAAGCAGTCAACAGAATAAATGCAGCCAAGGATAGTATTTGGATAAATAGGTTTAACTTGAGTTTCATTATGATTCCCCCTGTTCCAAGGTTGATAATTAACTATAATTGTATTAGAATAAAGCTGATAATTCGGTAACCTATGTTACCAATGCAAAAATTTAAGGAGATCCTGATGGAACATCTGGAAAAGGCCCTGGCAAACTGTCCCCTGTTTAAAGACATACCTGTTGAAGAAGTGGGTGACGTTTTACAAAAAACTGATTATAGAGTACTCTCATTTTCCAAAAATCAAATAGTCGCCTTAGAGGGTGAGAGCTGTGCAGGTGTGGGGATTATAATTAAGGGAAGTATTGAAATTAAGAAAATTCTTGCTTCAGGAAAGTCTGTTGTAATAACCAGGATGAATACCGGGAATATCTTTGGAGAAGTAATGGCTTTTACGGATAATAATTCATATCCTTCCACCATTATTTCCTCTTCTGATACTAAAATAGTATCTATATCAAGGGATGATATTATATCGCTTTGCAGCTCAAATACAAGGTTTTTAAACAATGTATTGGGCCTTCTCTCAAACAAGATATTAACCCTTAATGAAAAAATTAAGAGTCTTTCCTACCAGAGCATCAGGCAGAAAATATCTGCATATATAATTGACGAGTATAATAAACAGCATAACCTGACTCTCAATCTGCCCTGCTCAAGGAAGGAATTGGCGGAGCTATTAGGAGTCCCAAGACCTTCTCTTTCAAGAGAAATGAAAAATATGAAAAACGACGGTTTGATGGATTTTAGTAAAAATACCGTTAGAATAATTGATCTAAACTCACTTGAAGATTCTCTTCTTAAATAGATAAACATCTATGCTCCTTTTACAAGCCAAAAACACCCGCCTTATAAGCGGGTGCCTCTGATACTTTGTATGAGTAAGTCTATAAGCCGGGTTCTGTATTAAATAGTCATCTATCTAGGCTATACATCTCTGCATAGCTCAAGCCACCTACCCGGGACTGGCGGGCCACCTTAACGTCCCTCTTTGCGGTGTTGCTCCAGATGGGGTTTACATAGCCGGCAAGTCGCCATGCCGCTGGTGAGCTCTTACCTCACCTTTCCACCCTTGCCTACCGAAAGTAATCTTACGGTATTCGCGGTATATCTCTGTTGCACTTTCCTTGAAGTCGCCTTCACCGGGAGTTACCCGGCACCCTGCCCTATGGAGCCCGGACTTTCCTCATGTACGGCCTTTCGGCACTGTACACGCGACTATCTGGCTTACTCAAAAACTATTAACTTTAACAGTAAACTCAATTATAAACCAATATCTATACTGTGTCAAATAATTTTAAATGGGTCTTCTTCCACTTTATTACTTATTACCTCTAGTTCGGGAAATTTCCCCGATATCAACTCTGAAAGTCTTGGTACTATTATCTTTTCAGTGTTAAAATGGCCTGCATCTATGACGCACATACCCATTTCCATTATATCTACCGCTGTATGATACTTGATATCTCCCGTGACAAGAACATCAGCATTTGACTTTACCAGCCCTGACAAACTTTCATCAAAACTTCCGCAAAATACAGCTACATTTTTAATCTTCCTGTCAATACTCCCTATTACCCGTACACTACTTACATCAAGCTTTTCTTTTACTGTCTTAACAAACTCGTTAAGGGTCACCGGCTCCTTTAGCACTCCTATATCCCCCATGCCGTATTCCTTTGCACTTACTTCAAGAGGATATATATCATATGCTACCTCTTCATATGGATGTGCACTTGTCATTGCCTCAACTACTTTTTTTAGGCTCTTTTGGGGTGCAACAGTCTCAAGCCTGTACTCATCAACACGTTCCAGATTTCCCTTTTTGCCTATATAAGGGTTTGTACCCTCAAGGGGCCTGAAGGTTCCTGTTCCTTTTGTCATAAAAGAGCAGTCACTGTAATTACCTATCCAACCTGCACCTGCTCTGCTCATAGCGTCCCTGACCAAATCAACACTGTCTTGGGGAACAAAAACAACAATCTTATAAAGCATTTCCGACTTATACTTCTTTAGATTTTTTATTTCGGTAAGGCCTAATGTCATTGAAAGGTGATTATTGACTCCGCCTTTGACTACATCAAGGTTGGTATGTACACTATACACTCCTATATTATTTTTGATGAGATTATAAATAATTCTACCCTTTGGGTCATCTTCGTTTATTCTCTTTAGCCCTTTGAATATAACAGGGTGATGGGATACAATAAGGTCTACACCCTTTTCTGCTGCTTCTGCTGCCACCTTTGACGTAACATCCAGGCAAACCATTACCCGGTTTACGGCACTATCTCTGTTTCCTAAAAGAAGGCCTACATTATCATAGTCTTCCGCTAAATTATTTGGAGCCAGCTCCTCCAAAAACCTAATTATTTCATTTATACCGACAGCCATCATTACTGCTCCTTTCCCCAAATATTATGGTTCAAACTTAGCTATTTAGAGATAAAGAACTGTAAAGATAAACATATAATTCGCTCCGCTAATTTGATACAAATGGCAGGCTCATCAAGTTTATCTACTTTTACAGTTCGATCTCTATAAGTCACCTTTTAGAATACCTATTAGATCATTCCTTATCTTTATATAGTTGGTTCTTAACTCTATATCCTTGTTCTTCATGCTCTCCATTTCATATATTATCTTATCCAGTTGGCTTATTTTTTTCTCTATATATTTCTTTAGGAGAGGATCTCTGTTTTCAATAAGCTTTTGCCCGATATAATAGAATACTTCATCCTTTTTTTGAATAACTCCCGTCCATTTGGCAGCAATAGCGTTATATATCTTATGTCCCTCACTTACCAATCTCTCGCTGTAGACTTCAAAACCATGCTCATAAAGCCATTCCCTGACCAGCTCTATTGCATTCATTGGCTGAAGTATCAGAGCGTTAGCTTTTACAGCCTTGCTATAATTACTCTCCAGTATTTCCCTTATAAGCATTCCACCCATTCCTGCAATAACTATAACATCGGCTTCATCTTCTTCTATAGGACTAAGTCCGTCTCCTATTTTTGCTATTATATAGTCTCTTAGTCCAAAACTGTCTATATTCTTTTGCGCGGCCTTAAGAGGTCCTGATTTTACATCCGCTGCCACAGCTTTCTTACACTTGCCGTTCTTAACAAGATATATAGGTATGTATGCATGATCTGTTCCTATATCACAAACAATATCACACTTAGGTGTCATGTCGGCAATCAGTTTTAGCCGTCCCTTTAATTCCATTTTTACTCCCTTTCATCATACTTGACTGTGAAACCAGGATCGCCAGAATAAAGCTTCATAGATCTAAAAAGCAACCTGTTTTCACAGATGAAAAATATTTTATCCCAATTCAACTTTCTATAATTATATTAAAGTTTTGGCGCATAATAAATAGTATAAATAAAATTTTAGCTTTTATAAGGGGATGTTTATGTGATTCAAAACTCTAGACTCTTAAACGCAAAAGATACCGAAAGTCCACAAGAAACAATAATATCTGGTGTCAACCTTACGAACAGCATTGCAAGTACAAATTTAAAACTCCCTGCTGCTACTGTAACCAAACAACAAGAGATAAATGACAACTTTGATACTTTCATAGAGAAAAGAAAATAAGGAGTCTTGATAGACTCCTTATTTTACATTGGTGGGCCTTCAGGGACTCGAACCCCGGACCAACCGGTTATGAGCCGGTTGCTCTAACCAACTGAGCTAAAGGCCCGTTTGGCTCCTCAAGTAGGACTCGAACCTACGACCCTGCGGTTAACAGCCGCATGCTCTACCGACTGAGCTATTGAGGAATATTTGCTGTCTTACATACATTCTCGTCAGACACAAGTAATATTATACTTATGCATAGTGGCCAGGTCAAGAATTATTTTAGCATAATTATTGGATTTTATCAAAATTTTACGTCTATTTTCAGGGTAATACTCTTATTTTCTTGCCAATACTTAATTTACAGCTTCTTTTTAGGCTAATTCTATTATTCAGCACCTTGGTGTGTATTATAAGGTGTCTTATTTCTGTACTGCAGTAATAGTTCTCTCAACTTGGTAGCATGCATGCCCTCATCTTCTGCAAATTGCTTGAAGACTTTCTTTACTTCCTGGTCCTCAATCCTTTTTGAATACATTTCGAAGTCTCTTACCATCTCCATTGAATTTTCCCAAGCTCTTAGCAATCTATCATAGGTTGTAAATTCAACCTCATTGTTATTCATTTCATCCATAACATCCACTCCTTAGATTAATATTCCGATGTTATTATAGTGCTTAAAACAATTTCAAATTATGCAGTAAATATCAGTTTTTTTGATTTATAATAGCCATAACCATAATTTGTTTAAACATGTTAAACATGTTTTTTAAATAAAACGCGAAAAGTATTGATTTTTCTTTAAATATCGATTAATATACTACTAGTATATTAATTATACTCCCCTAGATCCCGTAAATTAAGTAACAAGCTTAACTTTACGGGATATTTTTTATTCTTTTAGCAATTATAGTGAAATGTTATAAAAAAAAACTCGATTTTTAATCGAGTCTTTAGTCCAGATAGTCCTTAAGTTTTTTACTTCTGCTTGGATGTCTTAGCTTTCTTAGTGCCTTTGCTTCTATTTGACGTATTCTTTCTCTCGTTACATTAAACTCCTTGCCTACCTCTTCCAGGGTCCTGGCTCTACCGTCGTCAAGGCCGAATCTTAGTCTTAGAACCTTTTCCTCCCTTGGTGTCAAAGTGTCTAAGACATCTATCAGCTGTTCTTTTAGCATTGTAAACGCAGCTGCTTCTGATGGAGCCGGAGCATCATCATCAGGTATAAAGTCTCCCAGATGGCTGTCTTCCTCTTCACCTATAGGTGTTTCAAGGGAAACAGGCTCCTGTGATATCTTCATAATTTCCCTAACCTTTTCAACAGGCATATTCATCTCTTTTGCAATTTCTTCAGGCTGCGGCTCTTTCCCAAGTTCCTGCAGAAGCTGCCTTGATACCCTTATAAGCTTATTTATTGTCTCAACCATATGAACAGGTATTCTTATAGTTCTTGCCTGGTCTGCAATAGCCCTTGTGATTGCCTGTCTTATCCACCATGTAGCATAGGTACTGAATTTATAGCCTTTCCTGTAATCAAACTTTTCAACTGCTTTAATAAGACCCAGGTTTCCCTCCTGGATCAGGTCAAGAAACAGCATCCCCCTACCAACGTACCTTTTGGCTATACTTACAACCAACCTTAGGTTTGCTTCGGCCAGTCTTCTTTTTGCTTCCGCATCACCTTTTTCCATTCTCTGCGCAAGGTCAATTTCCTCCTCCGCACTAAGAAGGGGTACCTTACCAATCTCCTTCAGATACATTCTGACAGGGTCATCTATGCTTATTCCTTCGGGTATTGAAATATCAAGGTCTTCTTCGGTAAGCTGGATGTCTTCCATTTCTGCCTCAATATCTCCAACAACATCTATACCCATATTCTCCAAAGTTTCATAAACTTTTTCTATATGTTCAGGTTCAATTTCAATCTCCTCAAATGCATCCATTATTTCCTTATAAGTCAGCATTCCTTTTTGCTTACCTTTTTCAATTAGTTCAAGCAAAATTGCTTTTCTGGCGTCATTATTGGGTTTCACTTACTGCCCCTCCGTTCATTAAGATGTATCTCTCTATATACTCTTCCTCTTAATTAAAATTGACTTTAACTCCAATTTTAATTCTTCTATATCTTTCGACGGCTGACTTCCTGAAGATGAAAGTAGTTCCAATATTTCCTTCTGTCTTTTATCAAGTCTATAAAGCTCTATCTTTCTAATTATATCCGTAATTGCTTTTACGTTATCCTCAAAATTACATTCCCCCTGTACTAATCTTGTAAAAACACTTGAAGATTCTCCGGCAAGGTTAATAAGTTCAGCCGGTACCAATCCCTTTTTATCTTCAAATCTTTTGAATACAACCTTTGCTATTTCTTTATTATCAACGTTTTCAAAATACTCCGGATTAACTTTATCCTTTATCACTCTATATAATGAGTTATCAATACTTAATAATGACAATATAATCCTTTCGTAATATTCAACGTTTCCAAATTCACTTTTTATATTATTTTTAGTAACTCTGGCTCTATTATTATCCAAATTGATAACTTTCGCCTTAAAATTAGTCCTTGGCTTAATTCTTCTTAAAACTTCTGCAAATATGGATTCTTCACTTATTTCATAATCCTTTGATATCTTTCTTATATACATTTCCCTTTCCATGTTGTTATCTATTTTGGAAAGTAAATCTGCTGCCTTGTTTAAAAAATTAATCTTCCCATCAGTAGTATTTGTATCTATTTCACTTTTTAAAGCTTTTATTTTATATTCAACAAGCGAAAATGCTTTTTCCACTAATTTTCTAAAAGCATCAGCTCCATTTTTCTTAATAAACTCATCCGGGTCTTTCCCTTTTGGTATTTGTAAAACTTTAACATTGCAGCCGATATCATTTAGCAAATCAAGTCCTCTCATGGTTGCAGCCTGACCTGCAGTGTCGGCATCATATGAAATTATAACCTCTTCTGCATATTTTTTCAGTATCCTTCCCTGACTTTCGGTCAATGCTGTGCCAAGAGAAGCTACTGTGTTTATTATTCCAAACTGGAAGAGGGATATTACATCCATATAACCTTCTACTACTATTATTCTCTTTTCTCCGGAATTTTTGGCAAAGTTTAAGGCGTATAAATTCTTCCTTTTATTATAAACCAAACTCTCGGGCGAGTTCATGTACTTTGGCAGTGAATCATCAAGAACTCTTCCCCCAAAACCGATTACATTACCCCTAAGGTCAAATATAGGAAAAATAAGTCTGCCCCTAAACCTGTCATAACAGCCACCGTTTTTATTTTTTAATACCAATCCGCTTTCAAAAAGTATATCATCGTCATACCCTTTACTCTTCAAGTGCCTGTATACTGCATCCCATTCTTCCGGTGAATACCCTAATCCAAACTTTTTTGCAATATTCTCACTGACTTTTCTTTTCTTTAAATACTCTTTTACAAGGGTGTTTGATGTCTCATTCAACTGCTCATAAAAAAAACGTGCTGACTCTACATTAACCTTAAGGATTTCCTGCTTTCTTCTTGCAATTTGTTTTTCTTCTTCGCTTTCACCCTCCGGCAACTGTATTCTTGCCCTTTCTGCAAGAAGTTTTACTGCTTCAATATATTCAAGATTTTCTATATCCATTATAAACTGAATAACACTTCCGCCTTTACCGCACCCAAAGCAGTAATACAACTGTTTTGACGGGTCTATGTTAAACGAGGGAGTTTTTTCATTATGGAAGGGACAAAGTCCAAAGTAGTTTTTCCCTTTTCTCTCAAGTTTAACGTACTCACCAACAACACTCAATATATCATTGTTTATTCTTATTTCTTCAATTATTTCATCTGGATAATACTTATGCATTTTAAATTCTTCTTTCTTAAAACAACTCCTTTAATAATTTTGCCTCAACTGCCTTTCAAAACAGCATTCTTTCTGCGTCTTTTAGTTCACTCTTTTATTTCTTCGACATATTTGTCCATATTCCTTCTTTTTCTTGTAAGAATGATAAACAAAAAACTTTAACCAAAAGCGCTAAATACTTTCACTAAATCCTTTCAATTATGAATTAATGTTATTCTACATAAAAACAAATTTTCCTTCTAAAATAAAACAAATATTTTTAGATATTCTTTCAACTTTATTACCAATTTATACGTTTAATATGTTTTAATCCCTCTACTCAATAAAGAGATGGAACTGTAAAAGCAGAAAATTTGATGAGTAAGCCATTTGAATCAGATAGGCTTAAAGAAATCCAATGTTTATCTGTAAAGTTCGTTATCTCTAAAATCTTGTACTTACGGAAGGTATTAGACTCTCTACCTGTGTTTTTTTGCTTAAGGCATGTGTAAAAAAGTGTGTCCCTCCACATTAAGACACACTTTCGGATTCATTTTGTAATTGTTTTAAAAAGTTTTAAAGAGTTTCACGTTACGAATTTAACCTGGATGAAGCCACAACAGGCTCAATTAATGCCACGATTCTGGTATGAAAATTTGATGAAATTTTTTAACCGCGTATCTATCTGTCATACCTGCTATATAATCGCATACTACCCTGTCAATATCGGCACTGCCAAGCATGCTTTCCGCTTCTTTTGATAAAAATTCCGGCTTGTTCTTTAAATAATTATAAAGCTCTCTTATAATATTTTGAGCCTTCATTTCATCCTTTTTTGCTTCAGAGCCTATATAAACATTCTTAAACATAAATTCCCTAAGTTCATTCTTTGCTTTTTGAAATTCCTCACTCATTCTTATGGTATCCTTGTTTTTGCTATACTCAATAATGTTTACAATCATATTATTAATCCGCTGACTGGACTTTTTCCCAAGTACATTGGTACATTCCAAAGGAAGGCTCTCCTCTGATATTATTCCTCCTCTGATTGCATCGTCAATATCATGGTTAATGTATGCAATTCGGTCCGCAAACCTCACAATCTGACCTTCCAGAGTTGAAGGAACAATATCTCCTGTATGATTTTTTATTCCATCTCTAACTTCCCAGGTTAAGTTAAGCCCTTTCTCTCTTTCAAGGACATCAACAACCCGGAGGCTCTGTTCATTATGCTTGAATCCATGGGGACATATCTCATTAAGTATATTTTCACCGGCATGGCCAAAAGGAGTATGTCCTAAATCATGACCCAGCGAAATTGCTTCGGTAAGGTCTTCATTTAATCTAAGACTTCTTGCGATAGTCCTGGCAATCTGCGAAACTTCCAGAGTGTGCGTAAGCCTGGTCCTGTAATGGTCACCTTCAGGAGATATAAAAACCTGTGTCTTGTGCTTAAGTCTCCTAAATGCCTTGGAGTATATAATCCTGTCCCGGTCTCTTTGAAATTTAGTCCTTACATCGCATTCCTTCTCCTCATATCCTCTCCCCCTGGATCTTAAACTTACCTGTGCATAGGGAGACAGCATCTTCTCCTCAAGCTGTTCCAATTCCTCACGAATAAGCATCATGCTTCACTTCCTCACAACTTATATAAATTATTTTTAGCTAATGTTCATTTAATGATTTTTACATCATCTTAATACTACTATTATATCCAACAAGTCTGCAGTGGAAAGAAATTAAAAAAAAGCGGATAGTATTGGACATCCCGTATATTTCACTTAGAACATGCATCCAATCAATTATCCACTTGATTATATCAACGTTCATTAAAGATTTATATAGCAAAAACAGTTATTATCATATCCCCATCAAATCATCCAGGATAAATGTAAGTTCCATAGGAGTCACTTTATTTTTTGCAAGCATATTCAATAAGTTCTGGGCTCTTTCCCTATCGTGTGACAGATTCTTTACTATCTCGCTTTCAAAGCTCTTTTCGCTTTGTTTCTTTACTATCTCGATTCCATAGACCAAATTCCCTGATGAATTTTCATGCTTTTCTGATTCGCTTTCAATTAGGTAATACTCCAGTTCAATCTGATTTTCCAATAACTCTGGTCCTTCATCCTGCCCAAGCTCAATTTTGTTTTCTAAATACTTACTTATCATGCGTGAAGTCACCCCCAAATTTTTTCTACAAACCTCTTACCCTAAGGAAAATTATATAATATTTACTGAATTATTGATACGACAAAATTTCGAGGGTTTCTTCCAATATCTTTATTTTTTCAACTTTATATGATTTTTTGTATTATACAAACACAAGAAACAGCAAGTTTTTTAGTCGAAAAACAAAATGAATTGACAAAATAAAATTTGATCTCCATTAAGGCTTAAGTCATTAGTATCAAACAATTTCCTTAATTTTCATGTCCTTTTCTACCGACAAATCAATATAGTTGTCTCCTATCTTTATGATGGGCTTTGATACATGCCTTGGGTTAATATAAATAATTTCCCCGGTTTGACCTGTATTTAACCTGACAAAATCACCTATGTAGTAAGCAGCAATGTTATTTAAGAAAGCATTGACAGCCTTAACATCCAATTCACCGATGGTTTTTTCCTCCATCAACGCAAACACCTCGAAAGGACTCTCCTTGTCCCTGTAAACCCTATCGGAAGTCATTGCGTCATAAATATCTGCAACAGCAATTATTTTTGCGAGTTCATGTATATGGTTACCCTTAACACCTGTAGGATAACCGCTTCCATCTTCTCTTTCATGGTGCATTAAAACAGCAATGCTTACATCCCGGCTGATATTAGGTACCTTCTCCAATATACGGTAGCCCAAAATTGTATGTTTTTTCATCTCTTCATATTCCTCATGGGTCAATTTGCCCGGCTTATTAAGTATCTCCTGAGGAACTTTTGTCTTACCTATATCGTGAAGTAAAGCTGCCTGTACCAACAGTTGTACCTTATTATTATCCAGGTTAAGCCATTTTCCAATAAGCATTGACAGCAGGGAGACATTAACGCTGTGAGTATAAGTATACTCGTCAACATTCTTTATCTGATTTATACACCGTACGATATCCCTCTTTTCATCAATCCTGACCACCACAGATTTTACAACTCTGTCAACCTTGTTTATGTCAATATTTTTGTCTTGTGATAAATCAGATAATACATCTTTTACAGTATTGACATCTTCTTCATAATGTACTTTAAAACTTTCGGAAATGTGGTGTGCAGGTGAACTTTCACCCTGTTCAAAGACTTTAACCTTATACAGATTGTGATTTTGAAGCTTTTTAATTAAATGCTCATCAAGTATGGTTCCTTCTGATATTATAACGGAACCATAGTTATTTAGTATTGTTTCTGCTACTTTCATACCGGGTACTAAAGATAACGGACTTATAAGTATTTTTTCCACTCTATTCACCCTGTAATTCAGTTTATCGTGCTTATAATTTAAATTATACCATAAATCTTAGATATTTGTATCAATTTTATATAATTTTTCGTCTTTGGTAAACTTTTTGTATTGATGGGGCATCTATATTATGTTAACATATATAAATGTAAAACGGACCAGTGCTTATTAACACACATTATTTCCAGGTTATTTATGGTGTTAAAATGTACTTTCCTAATTTATTACTCTCTTATATGAAATTTAATTGCTTATTGCTACTTAACAAATTACAGCATCTTTTATAAAAGATGATTGATTTATTTTTAAGCGGGGTTGTAGGACTTAATCAAGTGGGGCTTTTTGCCTTCATATACAAAATATAGAAAGGATGATTGGAAGGCATGCAAACAAATATTGGTAAGAATATCGAAAAAATTGCCCAGGAATTAAGTAAAATAAACAAGTTGTCAAAATCAATTATCAAGTACGGAACTCAAGCATCCCTTGCACTACTTTCACTTGGTACACTCATAAT
>JBMOLK010000034.1:0-2601 GCA_049325575.1 Bacillota bacterium
CCAGCTTGTCATCCAACTTATACTTGAAAAATTTAAAATAAAGTTATTATTTCTGTTGAATATTTTAAAAGGCAATATTATAATGTATACTGGCATAAGATTCATATAGTCTTCTCAATGGGGAGAGGATTATTTAATATTTTATAATTAACTCTACAGCGTTGTGTGCTGTTTTATACGATGGTGTCTGCAGACGGCTGATAAATTCAGCAATCGGTATAAAAACAATAGTGATTTGATAGCAGGTTATAGGCCTAAATCTCTATAACTTTTGTTCCAGTTCTCAAAGGGGAGTACATCAGAGATATAGCTGACTATTTCTTTATAAATCATTTATACCTCAAAAAGGCATGATTTTAGATGATTGATCAGGACTATACCGGTATATATCAGGTGTTTTTTCCTTATGCAGAATAAAGCTGTAGATATATTATAGGATAGATGAATAAATATCTATAAATTATTTTTTATAATATTAAAGGGAGGAAAAGTATATGGATCTTTTATTGTTGGCTCCGGTAGGCTCTGTTCTGGCACTGATCTTTGCAGGATATCTGGCTTACACTGTAGTCAAAAGAAGTGAGGGTACCGAGCAAATGGCTAAGATTGCAGCAGCCGTGCGTAAGGGAGCAAATGCTTATCTTAAGAGGCAGTATGCCGGGGTAGGAATTTTCTTTGGTATTATGACCGCAATATTGGGCGTTTTGGCGGCTTTGGGTTATCTAACTCCTTTCGTACCTTTTGCTTTCTTGACAGGTGGTTTCTTTTCAGGTCTTTCAGGTTTTATCGGTATGAAGATTGCTACAGCTGCGAATTCCAGGACAGCAAATGCTTCCAGGGAAAGCCTTAACAGCGGTCTTAGAGTAGCTTTTTCAAGTGGGGCTGTTATGGGTCTTGTGGTTGTTGGTTTGGGGCTTTTGGATATCAGTATATGGTATTATATTTTGAAAGCAGTTTATGGTACGGATATTCAGAAGATTACAAGTGCAATGCTGACCTTCGGTATGGGTGCAAGCTCTATGGCTCTGTTCGCCCGTGTTGGTGGAGGTATTTTTACCAAGGCTGCAGATGTTGGAGCAGACCTTGTTGGTAAGGTAGAAGCAGGAATTCCGGAGGATGATCCGAGAAACCCTGCTGTTATAGCAGATAATGTTGGAGATAATGTTGGAGACGTTGCCGGAATGGGTGCAGACCTTTACGAGTCGTACGTTGGGTCCATAGTTTCTACAAGTGCACTTGCAGTTGCTGCAGGTCTTGGACTCAATGGCGTTACAATTCCTATGACTATGGCTGCCATAGGTGTTATAGCATCCATCATCGGTACATTCTTTGTAAGAACCGGTGAAAAAGCGGATCAGAAGGTTCTTCTTGGTGCATTAAGAAGAGGTGTTTACGGAAGTAGTTTGATAATAGCAATTGTAGCTTATTTCCTTGTAACTTATACTCTTAAGGACAATACCGTAGGAGCAAGTCCTTTAGGAGTATATCTGGCTGTGTTAACCGGTTTGGTAGCCGGTAATCTTATCGGATTTTTTACCGAATATTATACATCTGATACATACAAACCGACACAGAGGCTCTCTGGAACTTCTACTACCGGTCCTGCTACAGTAATCATAGGCGGTATATCATTAGGGATGTTCTCAACAGCGATCCCTGTAGTTATTGTTGGTGCCGGTGTTCTGGGAAGCTATTTCCTGGCAAGCTGGGGAATGTCGGGAGAAGCAGCTTTTAGTATGGGACTTTATGGTGTAGGTATATCAGCGGTAGGTATGTTGAGTACTCTTGGAATAACCCTGGCAACAGATGCGTACGGACCCGTTGCGGACAATGCCGGCGGTATAGCTGAAATGGCTCACCTTGGACCTGAAGTGAGAAAAAGAACAGATGCATTGGACTCACTCGGAAATACAACGGCTGCTACAGGAAAAGGCTTTGCAATAGGTTCAGCAGCTTTAACGGCTTTGGCTTTGATAGCTGCCTACAGGGATGAGATCCTTATACTGGTTAATAAAACACAGAGCGATTTTGTATTTGATCTTAGAATCATTAATCCACCTGTTTTGATCGGCTTATTTATTGGTGCAATGCTGCCATTCCTTTTTGCTTCACTTACAATGGAAGCAGTCGGCAGAGCAGCACAGAGTATAGTACTGGAAGTAAGAAGACAGTTCAGAGAAATTAAAGGACTGATGGAAGGAAAAGCTGAAGCTGACTATGCAAGGTGTGTTGATATATGTACAAGGGGAGCGCAGAAAGAAATGATAGCTCCGGCACTTGTTGCAATTATAGCGCCTATTGTGGTCGGATTGATCCTTGGACCTAATGGTGTTGCTGGAATGCTTGCAGGCGCCACAGTTTGCGGTTTCGTACTTGCGATAATGATGGCAAACTCAGGTGGAGCATGGGATAATGCCAAGAAGTATATTGAGGCAGGAAACCATGGAGGAAAAGGCTCTGACAATCACAAGGCTGCAGTGGTTGGCGATACCGTAGGAGATCCCTTTAAGGATACATCAGGACCGGCAATCAATATATTGATAAAGCTTCTCTCCATGGTATCAATAGTGTTTGCATCATTTATTCTACATAACCATCTTT
>JBMOLK010000035.1:0-11125 GCA_049325575.1 Bacillota bacterium
GTATTTTAATAACTTCCATCCTCATTTGCGGGTGCAGCTATAACACTAATATCCCTCCAAAGGATGAAACAAATAGTTCTACTGGCGTTGAAGCAACACAGGAAAAAGGAAAAGACCCTGATGATAGTGATGATATCTTTGATATAAGGGATATTGAAAGCTTTATCAAAAAAGCCGACTCCCTAAAAAATAGTTTTTCTACAGATATAAAGGATACAGTTATCGGAAAAAAAGGTGATACAGATATTTTAGAAATAAAGGAGAATTATACATTCACTCAAGTAATGGAAACAATGGGTGAATACTTTACCGATAATGTTGCAGAACTGGAATTAAATAAAATACAGTTGGCTAATCTGAATGGAAGAATTGGTTTTATTGCTGCATCTGGAGAAAGTTATCCTTATCTGACAGAAGACTCCAGGTTTAAACTTCTGGTCGATGAAAAAGACACAAAGTTAATTGAGGTTGAGATGTCTACCGATTATGATGAAAACATTAAAGTTTTATATATACTTGAAAAGTTTGATAATAATAAATGGAAAATAGTAAATCAGGTAAACTCTTCAGATAGCTTTGATAAGGAATTTACAAATAAAAACTGGCCGTATGTTAAAAGCTCGTCATATATGCAGGATAACAAGTTTGATTACAGCCCAAAACAAGTCATAGACGGCATGTGGGACACAGCGTGGGTTGAAGCAGCTTCTGGCGATGGAATTGGTGAGTGGATAGAATTCAAATCCGATTCTGAACACAAGGCTGTTGGAATCAAATTAGTTAACGGTTATACAAAATCAAAAGAATTGTACGAAAAAAACAATAGGGTCAAAAAAGTAAAAATTGAATTTTCCGATGGGAGTTCAATAATAAAAGACTTACAGGATGTTCCACCAGAGTCTGGTATATCGACTTTCCAGGAAATATATTTCGGCAGAGTGGTTATAACCTCGTATATAAAGCTAACCATTTTAGATGTATATAAAGGCAGCAAATATGATGATACATGTTTCTCTGAAATAAGAGTTTTTTAGGATTGCATATAATATAATGATAAGCCCTGCTAATAAAAATACAACAAAAAAATCCATACACGCCAATTGCTTGGTAAGTCTGGATTTTAACTGTTTTGGTGAGCCATCCGCGACTCGAACGCGGGACACCATGATTAAAAGTCATGTGCTCTGCCAACTGAGCTAATGGCCCATATTCAATTTTTCAAGTAATTCTTTTCCGTCGCACAGTTATATATACTACAACAGAAACCATAGTTCTGTCAACTAATTTTTTAAAAAAAATATATAAAACACTGCTTTAATTATTTCGGCAGTGTTTTATGTTAATCCGGTTTATACAACTATTGTCTGTTCTCTCTCTTTTCCAACGCCAATCAGCTTGACTTTAACTCCAACAATCTCTTCTATTCTCTTTAGATATTTCTTTGCATTCTCGGGTAGATCATCGAAAGTCCTCACATTCGATATGTCTATATCCCAGCCATCAAATTCCTCGTATACCGGCACACACTCCTCAAGTTCTTTTAAACTGCAAGGGAAACTATAAGTTTCCTGCCCATTCTTTTTATAAGCAACACATAGCTTGATCTTTAGAAGCTTCCCTATTGTGTCAACGTGATTTATGGCCAACCCTGTAAGCCCGTTTACCCTGGCAGCATATCTTATCATAACTGCATCAAGCCAGCCACAACGTCTAGGCCTTCCAGTAGTTGTACCATACTCGAAACCAAGCTCCCTAATCCTGTCACCTATCTCATTACTCTGCTCTGTAGGGAATGGTCCGGCACCTACCCTTGATGTATAAGCCTTTAGAACACCATATACCTCATTTATATAAGTCGGCCCAACACCCGCACCTGTACAAACCCCGCCTGCTATTGGATTTGAAGACGTAACATAAGGGTATGTTCCAAAATCAAGATCAAGAAATGTTGCTTGAGCGCCCTCAAACAGAATATTCTTACCTTCTTCTATTGCCTCAAAAATAATACTGTTAACGTCTGTAACATTATTTCTTAACTTTCCTGCATACTCAAGATATTCGGAAATTATCTGGTCTTCGTCCAGCTTCTGTCCACCATAAACTTTTTCTATAATAAGGTTCTTAACCTCCAGATTTTCCTTAACCTTCTTGGCAAACAACTCTTCGTCTATAAGATCACACATCCTTATACCCGATCTTTCCGTTTTATCGGAATAACAAGGACCTATACCCCTTTTGGTAGTGCCTATGGAATTTTCCCCTCTGAATTTTTCCTGAAGCTCATCCAGGAGTTTATGATATGGCATTATCACATGCGCTCTGTCACTTATAAAAAGTTTATCTGTACTTATTCCTTTTTCATTAAGCTTTCTTATCTCTTCCAACAATACAGCCGGGTCGACAACAACGCCATTCCCTATAATGCACGTCTTACCTTCGTGCAGTATACCTGATGGTATAAGATGCAGTGCATATTTTACACCATTAGCTACTATTGTATGTCCGGCATTGTTACCCCCTGAAAACCGTACTACTACATCAGAGGTTTCAGCCAGCATATCAATATACTTGCCTTTTCCCTCATCGCCCCACTGTGTACCTACAACTACTCTGGTAGCCATCCTACCATTCCTCCTCTTTTCGGAAGGCAGACCACAAATAAATAGATTTTAATGGTACTGCAAAATTCCTTTTTTTTAAGCAACATCTAAATTATAACTTCAAAACCTGTCAAATACAATATAAACCTTATAATATAATCATATCAAAAAACAAACTTAAAAACAATAAAAACCCGAACATTTGAAAGAAAAAACACAGAAATGTTCGGATATTTTATAAAAAAATAAGACATCGTCTGTCTTATTTTTAAAGTTACAAGGTATTTTTTTATAAGTTAAATATATCCAATATCAAGCCTGTTCCTTACCAGCAAGATAGTCGTTTAATTCCTTAACAAGCTTATCGGCATCTATACCATGAATAGCACATGCATCTTCAATGCTTTCGCCGGAAGAAGACGGACAACCCAAACAATGCATACCATTATTAAGGAAAATAGGAGCTGTCCCCCTGTCCAATCTTAATACATCAGATATGATAGTCTCTTTAGTAACTTTACTCATGCCTTTCCCTCCCTACTTTTTGTGTAATCAATAACACTTTCATTCGAGTTTATTATACACTAATACTTATTAAAAATATACCCTAAAATTTAGAATTAAAATCTGTATACGTTTAAAAATTTAATTTGAATTTTTCCCTACCCAATTTATATAAATCATTGCCAAAACTGTCGATAATAACAGTAACAGGAAAATCTTTTACAGTTAACTTTCTTATTGCTTCAGCCCCAAGCTCTGGAAAAGCTATCAATTCTTCATTAATTATAGCCTGGGCAATGAGAGCACCAGCACCGCCTATTGCACCAAAGTAAACAGCCCCATACTTTTTCATTGAAGATACAACGGCATCACTCCTAAGGCCTTTTCCTATCATACCGTTGAGCCCAAGCTCTATCAATTTTGGTGCATACGCATCCATTCTGCTGCTCGTTGTGGGACCTGCGGAGCCTATAACCTCACCGGATCTTGCCGGACAAGGACCCACGTAATAAATTATCTGGCCTCTTAAGTCGAAAGGAAGGCTTTTTCCTTCATTGATCAAATTTATCATCTTCTTATGCGCCGCATCCCTTGCCGCATATACAACTCCACTAATGTTAACAATATCCCCTGCTCTAAACTCCCTGATAATTTCCTTGGTTAACGGAGTCTCGATTGAATATTTCATTCATTACCACCCTTTACATTTGTTGATAAAAAAGCACTAAATAACAATCTCTGAATGCCTTGTAGCATGGCAGCTTACGTTAACGGCTACCGGAAGCCCTGCAATATGCGTAGGGAACACTTCGATATTAACAGCCAATGCCGTTACCTTCCCTCCAAGTCCTGATGGACCTATACCTAAATTGTTTATACTATCAAGCATTTCTCTCTCAAGTTCTTTTACATAAGCTATGTCACTTCCTGTATCAATCGGCCTCAACAAAGCTTTCTTGGCCAAAAGTGCAGCCTTCTCCATTGTACCGCCTATACCTACCCCTACAACTATAGGCGGACAAGGATTAGGTCCCGCCCTGTCAATAGTCTCTAATACAAAATTCTTTATTCCTTCCAGACCGTCAGAAGGCTTCAACATTTTAAGCGCACTCATATTCTCGCTGCCAAAGCCTTTGGGGGCAACAGTTATCTTAACATTCTCACCGTCAACAATATTATAGTGAATTATTGCAGGAGTATTATCATTGGTATTTACCCTATGCACAGGATCCCTCACCACTGACTTTCTTAAGTAGCCCTTCTCATACCCTCTTCTAACTCCTTCATTAACTGCATCAGTCAGGCTTCCACCGGTTATATGTACGTCCTGACCAATATCCAAAAAGACAACTGTCATTCCTGTATCCTGGCATATAGCCATCTTTTTTTCTTTTGCCAGGGAAGCATTCTCAATAATTTTATTGAGAATGTCTGTTCCGATTTCAGACTCTTCAACCTCCAAACTTTTATTGAGACCTGCAAGTATATCGTCATTTAAGTAATAATTTGAGTCAATACAAAGCTTCTCAACGGCTTCTACTATCTTATCAATATGAATAGTCCTCATATTATCCTCCAACTCCTGTATCCTTTCTTAAAAAGAACCACTGCTACCTATTTCAAAAACTAAATATTTCATATGACTGACAATTCAATTCTAGTACACCAAAACTTAATTTGCAAGATTTAGACTTGGCACAGAAACATATTTTATAGAAAAAATGATAAAGAAACCATAGGACTTTTTTTATTATCTTTGATATAATAAAGTAGTGGGATCAATTAACATAAAATAGTCTTTAAAGACCCTATGCATCATCAGACTTGAATACTTTTGAAAAACTATTATTTTTACTAATGAATGTTATGCTTTATTTATTATTAATTACTTTAAGCAAGTGTTAATAAACAAAGGTTTTATAATTTGTTTAGATTCGATATGGCAAACTTTACTACTTAAGGCAAGTGTGTTAATATTACCTTTGAATTTTGAAATATTAAGGTAATCATTAGTTACGGCATCATAAGAAAGGGGTTTTTAAGCTTGAGTTCTCCTAATAATATTCTGGTTTGTGTAACACAACAAATTACTTGTGAAAGACTAATTCTAAAAGCTGCAGATTTAAGAAACGAGCTAAAAGCTGAACTCTTTGTAATACATGTTGCAAAAAATGAATGGAACTTTTTAGACAACATTAAAGAAGGAGAAGCACTTGAGTACCTTTTTAGAATATCCAAATCGGTGGGCGCCAACTTGTCGGTGCTTAAGTCGGATGATATTGTACAAACGATAGTAGACTTTGCAAGAGAAAACAGGATAAAACATATAGTAATGGGTGAGTCTCCAAACGATCACAAGGAAAACAACTTTTATAACGAGCTTAAAGGTTTATTAAGCAATGTTGAAATCCATGTAGTGCCCCAGGTCGAAATTTGATGAACCTGCCCAAACTGTGCATTATTAAGGTTTTGACGCAATATTATACACTAAAGCATATTAATTCGCAACTAAAATTTAACTTTTTTCAAAAAAAGTTGCATCAAACCACTAATTTATCGTTAATTGCTTGACTTTACACAATTTTCATTATAAAATAATGTCGAATTCCAAATATAGGAGGTTGTGTACATGAATAAAACAGAATTAGTAAACTCAATTGCTTCCAAATCAGGTTTGAACAAAAAGAACAGTGAAGCTGCTTTAAACGCTTTAATTGCATCTGTTGAAGAGACATTAAAAAAAGGTGAAAAAGTTGTTCTTGTTGGTTTTGGTACTTTTGAAGTTAGACAAAGAGCTGCTAGAAAGGGAAGAAACCCTCAAACCAAAAAAGAGATCACAATCCCCGCATCAAAGGCTCCTGTATTCAAAGCAGGTAAAGGATTAAAAGATATCATCAATAAGTAATTAATTAAAAATAAAATATTAAAGTCCTGCCGGAAGGCAGGACTTTAATATTTTATCAAGGCTAATCTTTATTGCCTTATACCCATGGCAATCCTGATTTTATCAGCCATCATAGCTATACATTCCGAATTGGTAGACTTTCCCTTGTTATAATTAATTGTATAGCCAAACAACGAGTCTATGGTATCCGGATTTCCCCTTGCCCAGGCACTTTCAATGGCATTTCTTATTGCTCTTTCCACCTTCTGTGGAGTAGTATTAAACTTTTCAGCTACAGCCGGGTACAATGTCTTTGTAACAGAGCTGAAGACCTTGGAATTCTTGACAGTTTGAATTATAGCCTCACGCAGGTATTGGTATCCAGCCATATGTGGAGGAATACCAACCTCATGCATCAAATTTGTAACTTCAACCTCAATATCATAAGTACGGTCCACATTATCGCTGCTGATAGGTTCGGGATTCTTTGTTACCGGCTTGTATGAAAATGCAGTCAGGTACTTTTCCTGATAAAGCTGTCTTATTCTAGTAACCAAAACCTCAACATCGAAGGGCTTGATTATATAGTATTCTGCTCCAAGTGCAACAGCCCTTTGGATAAATATATCCTGCCCTATTGCCGAAAGCATTATAAACATGGGCCTTCGTTCCAACTGCATTATAGAGAGTTTTTCCAATACTCCCAAGCCATCCAGATTTGGCATTATAATATCAAGTACCACAACCTCGGGTTTAAGTGATACAATCATCTCAATAGCTTTTAAACCATCAGGTGCAATCCCGACTACTTTAATGTCTTCATACTGGTCCATATAGTCTTTTAACAAGTCTGCGAACTCTGCATTGTCGTCAGCAATTAAAACAGTAAGCTCACCTTTCATTTTATATTCCGCCTTCATTACATAAAAATTTAACAAATAGTATCTCTGGATATTTATATACTTCAATTAAATCTATATTTTACATTATAATATAAAATCCAATAAAAAAATACTAATTTTTTCAAATTTCATTAGTATAGCACAATATCAGCACCTGATTTTTCCATCAACTCAACAAACTCAGGGAAGGTAACATTCATGGCCTCAGCAGTATCTATAATTGTTTCTCCATCAGAGTTTAATCCTGCCACAGCTAACGCCATAACAATACGGTGGTCGTCGCACCCGTTAACCTGACAACCTTTAAGCTTACTATTTTTAATGACAAGGCCGTCTTCCAGCTCCTTTATATCTGCCCCCATCTTACTTAGCTGCTCACACATAACATGAATTCTGTCAGTCTCTTTTAACCGGGCCTGTGGTACATTAACCAACCTTGTCTCACCCTCGGCAAAGCAGCCAGCTACAGCCATAGCCGGAAGTGCATCCGGAATAGCGTTCATGTCTATCTCTCTTCCTTTTAGAGTATTACCCTTTATAACAATACTGCTTCCCTGTACCTTTACCTTCGCACCCATATCCTCAAGTATGGATAAAACCTCTTTATCCCCCTGGGGATCAGTCATATCCAAATTATCAAGTGTAAACTCCCCTCCGGAAATGGCGGCCTGTACAGCAAAGAATGTTGCAGAAGAAAAATCGCCCGGGATGGTGATATCAAATGGCTTGTATCTCTGACCTCCATTTATGTAAAAAGACTTGTAATCCTTATTCTCATACTTCATTCCGAGTTTATCAAGCCACCACGTGGTAATATCTACGTAAGGAATTTCATTTAAGCGGGTAAGAATAACTTCAGTATCCTTTTCCATAAGTGGTGAATTGATAAGTATGGATGACAGGAATTGTGATGTAACGGAATCCAGTTCTGTTCTCCCACCCTTAAGCCTGCCTTTTACAATAACCGGAGCCATCCCATTGTCTCTGGTTGAATAAGCCTGGGCTCCAAGATTATTTATAGCATTTAGCAGCGGTCCTAAAACCCTTCTTCTTATCTGATAATCCCCAGTAAAGACCGAGTACCCTTCTCCAAGGGCCGCCGTCATTACACCAAACCTTAAAGTTGTACCGGAATTACCTACATTAATAACATCTGATGGTGTAACAGGATTTCCGTCAAAACCTTCAACTATATACTTATCACCCAGCAGTTCTATTTTTGCCCCTAGAGCCTTACATACCTCTACTGCAGATAGAGCATCATTTGAAATAAGAGGGTTCCGAACTTCGGACTTTCCCCCGGCAAGGCTTGCAAAAAACATAGCCCTGATAGTATGGGACTTTGAACCTGGTATCTTTACTTTTCCACTGGTTTCTGATCCTTTTACTCTTAATAACATATATATACACCCCTTCTACCGTACTACAGATTTAATATTAAATATATCAATATATATTTAATATTAAATGATAATATAATAAGTGATACAAGTCAAACTTTTTTATAGTAATTAATTACAAAGCCTATCTAGCATGGAAGATTTGTGCTAAAATAATACTTACGCACCAATTAAAAAACACTATATCAAAACATATATGTTAACCGTATTAAAAATATGTAATAATAAGGGTATGAATTATAATGGATGGTACAATTTTACTCATTGATTATTCAGAATATGAAAGAGAAAAAATCAAGATAATATTTGAGAATATCGGAGAGTATGAGTTTATTGAGGTAGGGAACTTGAAACAACTCTACAGCCTTATTGGAAATTTAAACTCCTTATCTCTTATAATCATGGATATAGCGTTTCCTTCTGAAAAGGAAGGCTTTGAAATATTGACATTTCTTAGGAAAAGCCCTAAAACTGCTGCTGTTCCAGTTATTATAACCACAAAATCTGATAATGCAGACTTACGGCGTTCTGCATTAAAGTTCAATGTTAGTGATTTTGTTCTAAAGCCCTATCAGACAAAGCGCCTTGAAAATTCAATAAGAATCGTTATGAAAATCGACCAGAACTTTAGGTACATTGTTAGCAGCGCAAATGTAATCACAATGTCAATAGAAGATTATATAACAAAAGAATTTAAAATAGCCTCAAGGGCAGACCAAAGTCTATCAATAATTCTTATTACTCCAATAAACTTAAATAAAGAATCCGAAAAGCAAAAATCCCTAGACCCGAATTTTAAGCAAAAAATGTATACTAATGCTGTTGAAAGAGTAAAGATTTCATCCAGGTCTACAGATACAGTAATCTTAAATGAAAATAAGGATATTCTATTGATTTTACCCTTTACCAATTCAGCAGGCGCAGAGAGAGTTCTTGAAAAGGTTAAAGAGAATGTCGGTGCAGGGTTAAAAGATCTAAATATAAAATATAACGACTACTTCTATGCAGTACACGTGACTTTTCCCAATGACGGTAAGAACTTTCAGGCACTGATGGAAAAGGCTATTAAAAAAGTTGAAGACAAGATAATGCTCGAAAAAATTACGTCCATTGGTGCAAGTGCCTTAGAAAATGCTCGAAATACATATAAAAGGTTCAATATGTGATCTTTAGGAAAAATGCCCGGATTTATGCCCTTTCTTTTTGGTTAAAATAAGTATAAGGTAAAGTGATTTTACCTTATACAAAATACAATTTGACTACTGGAGATTGATATGAAAGAAGTTGAACTTATTGCCACATCGGCTGCAGGCGTGGAAGCTGTAGTTAAGTCCGAGGTTATAAGGCTCGGATTCAAGGATGTAATGGTTGAAAATGGAAAAATAATGTTTAAGGGTGATTTATCAAGTATCCCCAAGGCAAATCTATGGCTTAGGACTGCAGACAGAGTACTATTGAAAATAGGAGAATTTGAAGCATTGTCCTTTGAAGAGCTATTTGAAAAGACCAAAGCCCTGCCCTGGGACGAGTGGATAACGAAGGAAGGTAAGTTCACGGTTCTGGGTAAATCAGTGAAATCAAAGCTGTTCAGTATATCTGACAGTCAGGCTATAGTGAAAAAAGCTGTAGTTGAAAAGCTTAAGTCAAAATACAATGTGGAATGGTTTGAAGAAACAGGACCTGAATATACAATTCAAGTGTCTCTATTAAAGGATGTTGCCACATTGACCATTGATACCAGCGGTACTGCGTTACATAAAAGAGGATACAGGGAAAAAAATGTTGAAGCACCTATCAAGGAAACCCTGGCATCTGCAATGATACTTATAAGCTACTGGAATAAAAGCAAAATCTTATTGGACTGCTTTTGCGGGTCAGGTACCATTCCAATTGAGGCAGCACTTATTGGTAAAAACATTGCTCCAGGACTTAACAGAAGTTTTGCTTCAGAAGAATGGCCGGTTTTAGGTAAAGATATATGGAAGCAGGAAAGAGTTAAAGCTCTTAAGTCCATTGACCAGAACGCAGAGCTTCATATATATGCTTCTGATATAAATCCTGCTGCTGTTGAATTAGCAAAAGAAAATGCTTTTACAGCTGGGGTTGACGATTGTATCAGGTTTTCTACCGGTGAATTCTCAAACATCCATGTTAAAGGCGATTATGGAGTAATCATATCCAATCCCCCTTACGGTGAGAGACTTGGTGAAAGAAAGGAAGTAGAAAAGCTTTATAAGGATATGGGAAAAGTTTTTGCGAAGTATCATACATGGTCAAAATACATTTTAAGCCCTTTTGAGGAGTTTGAAAAGCTATACGGCAAGAAAGCCGACAAGAAACGCAAGTTCTATAACGGGAATATAAAAGTTGATTATTACCAGTATTTTGGACCAAGACCCGACAGCAAACAGGCTCCATAATGTTAGATCATAACCATACTTATTTTCATAGCCCATAGATTTTTGTACAACATCGAAGGCATGGAAACGTATAAAAACATATACCCATGCCTTCTCTACTTTTTACTGCATCTTTTAATGTTAATGAAGCTCTTGTGTCTTATTCTTAAGAGAGCAGCTGTCATCTACTGTAAGTCCTGTGGCAAGAGTAGGATTTAGCGCCTCCTCTTTTGTAATCTGCAATATTTCCTCTAAAGACGCTCCTCCGCTTAAAACTCCGATTAATTCATTTACAATACTGATACCGTTCTTTTCTTCAGAGTATTTTTTTATAATTCTTTTAATTCCGTTATATATCCTTTGCTCATCATTTGCATTAACCTCATCCTTTAACATTTCGGAAAAAATAGAAGGTAAATTGCATATATCTTTTTCC
>JBMOLK010000035.1:11135-21806 GCA_049325575.1 Bacillota bacterium
TATAAGTTCTAAGATGGCGTTATAACTATTTGTACTTATAAATATCCCTTCCTTCTGCATGTAATAATTATTTCATAGTATATCTTAGTATCTTCCACCATAAATACAATTATTACAAAATAATTTGTAAACCGTTATTTCTGTTAGTATTACTCATAGACTCACTTCCATTATGTGCATAGCAACTAATACAAAATCTTTATCATAAGGACATACATAGCACTAATAAACATTTATAGAGGTAAAATATTTTGGAGGTTGGTATATGCAGCTTAAAGATGTAAAGATAGCATTCGCACTTACCGGTTCATACTGTGTATTTGATAAGGTAATTCCCCAGGTTGAGGTCCTTGTTAACGAGGGAGCTTTGGTATATCCGGTTGTATCATATGAAGTAGCTAGAACCGATACAAGATTTGGCAAGGCACAGGACTTTATGGATAGACTTAAAGCAATTACCGGGAAAAATGTAATATGTACCATGGAAGAAGTTGAACCGTTAGGAGTTGTCCATCCAATTGATCTTGTTGTAGTTTCACCTTGCACCGGAAACTCACTCTCAAAGCTTTCCAGTGCGGCTACCGATTCACCAGCTCTCATGGCTGCCAAAGGTGCTTTTAGGAATCACAAACCCGTTGTTATAGGAGTTGCAACAAATGACGGGCTTGGCATCTGTGCTAAAAGTCTAGGGTCTCTTTTATGTACCAGAAATATATTTTTCATTCCTTTTGGTCAGGACAACTACAAAACAAAACCGGATTCTTTAGTGTCAAAATTCGAATTAACTCTTCCAACTGTAGTAGAAGCCCTAAAGGGTAATCAACTTCAACCTTTATTGGAGAAGTATTAATAAAATTCTGCTCTCCATAAACTAGTGCCTCTTAACGTAATTCTTTTCCAGAGCATGCGAGGCACAAATATAGGAAGTCCATTTTTAACATTATGAATGACTGAAATCTGATATGTTAAAAGCACTAGGGGGTGAATCAAAATGCCTATTATCGATATAACTCTTTGGAAAGGAAGAACCAAAGAACAAAAAGCAGAGTTTGCCACGGCCATTACAAAGGAAATGGTGAAAATACTGAATGCTAAAGAAGAGTCCATACAGGTAATCTACCACGAAATTGAGAAGGAAAACTGGGTAATAGGAGGGAAAGTATTTGAATAAGGATATACACATATCTCACGCACTAAAGTACTGTTAAATTGATATATTATATGTTTCTCGAAAAACATTTTACATTCATTTTTTCAAATTTTCGAGAAAGCATATACCTCTGTCTATTGAACTCAAAACTCTTAATGTAAAATACAAATTAGAGTTCAATAGACAAAGTAATAGCGCCATGTAACACACCCAGTTATGCTATATGGCGCTAATTGTTTTTCATAGTTTTTTTATCCATAACATTACCTGTGAAAACACCTAAGGCTATTCCAAATAAGGCAAAAATAAAAGTTGTAGAGCTATTCCAGATTGTAAACCCCAGTACTGCAAGCCCCCCACCTAAAGCCGCTCCCGCAAGCATTCCTATTTCAGTATAGCTATAGCCTTTTAACATAACTGCCCCTCCTTAGCTCCAAACACATCTCATCATCCGGGATAATGTTTATTATAATGTTTAAAAAATATTTTTGTCTATAATATAGACGAAGATATTAATAAAAAAGTTCTTTATTTTCCAAATATTTTTTAATATATCATCAATAACTATATTAATTCAACATTTTGGGAAATATTACATGAATCTATAAATTCAATATGAAAAATAATAAATACTAAATCCACCATATGATAAATAATATTAAGAGGTGAGACTAAAATGTCAGACCGTGGAACCAGTAATTCTCCAAATACACGTAACCCACAGCGTCCAGCAAGCAAACCGTCTCGTCTTGACCAATTTGCAGATGACATTTTTGGAGATGATAAGAACAAAGACGAAGGGGTAACGTCCCGTAAAGAAAAAAGAAAATGGACAAGATAATTATAGGGTCAGGGTTTAGATAAACAGCCCTGACCCTGCTTAATTCAGTTTACTTTATACCAAGAACCCTTTTGATCTGATTAACATTGATTTCAGTGGGCATTCCCTCACTATGCCAATGCTTTCTGCAACCGCAGTAATCAAGCAGTACACATTGAGGTGCAATATTTCTTTCCCTCAGCATCCATCCACCGGATATTAGATTTAGTACACAGGCAATACCAACTACTCCAAAGTCCTTATTAATAGCAATATCATTTTGATTATTGGACAAAGACGATTCATGGGGAACTATTACAACCTTAAAGCCGTACTCTTTTCCCATGTCAGCCAACTGATTAACCTTACACTGTGAAGTGCACCCCGCACAAATATAACCTTTACTGGTTTCTTTCATTTTACATTTGTTGTGCGGAAGTAAACACATGCAAGCTGGCAGTATAACCATCTTATAGGCAGTGTTTAAAAACTCATCCCTAAAGACCCTGTTCATTATCTCTGCCCCTACCATATTGAGGTGATACTCCACCCTTCTTCTTCCGCAAAAAATAACATCTTCATGCCAATAGTGTCCAGGGCGGATTTCATTTAGAAACCTTTCAACATTGGCAGTATATCTTCCCAGCATCTCCTCACTGCGAACTTCGAACCAGACCGCTAGAGATATAGCCTTTGCAATTATATCGGACGATTCCTGACTTGGCCTTGAAGAAAGAAATTCATACCATTTTTTAAGCCTTTTTACCTCCTGTTTGAACTCTCCCGTTGCATCCAGCCAGTTTAACAGCTTCTCCATATACTCAACTTTAGGCTCTAAAGTAAACATATTGTCATACAGGTCAGGTGAAAGAAACAGTGTTGCAAGTATTCCTCGTAAAAAATCAATTCCGGACTTCATGTTTCCTCTCTCTTGCCGAAGTTTGGAAAGAGAAGTCAGGACACTGCGTGGCAGTTCCCCCAGACCTAACGCATCACCGCTGTATACTTTCCACAGTATTCCCAATACCAATAGTTCAAGTATATACTCTTCCTTAGAACATACTTTATTTTCGCCCTTTTGGGCGTTGTATGTCTCGTATGACTTAAGTATTGGTCCAATAAATATACCGGCCTCACTTAGTACCTCATCTGTAAATACATCCACATCTCTATAATAAATATCCGAGCTTGGGTCATTCTCCTTTAGAGAATAGGTTACTACATACATAAATACATTTTCCCCTTGTTTAAATAAGTTCAATATAATCCTCTATAAGTATAATACCATTCTTAAGCATCATTTGTAAGTCTTAATCTTTCCAAAACATAGAACAGAAGGCTTAAAACCATACCTGTTACAGTAGCAAGAGCCATGCCTCTTAAAGGAACATTCCCAAGATTTATGGTAATGCCGCTTAGTCCTACAACAAATATAACAGCAGTCAGGATGAGATTTCTTGACTTACTGTAGTCTACCTTCTTCTCAACTATCATTCTTATACCAGATGCTGCTATAACTCCAAACAGAAGAATAGAAATTCCGCCCATAACCGGTCTTGGTATACTGGAAATAGCTCCTGAAAGCACTCCGAAAAAGGATATTATTATCGAGATTATCGCTGCCCCACCTATTACCCATACACTATAAACTCTTGTTATAGCCATAACTCCCATGTTTTCACCGTAAGTGGTTGTAGGGACAGAGCCTGCAAACCCGGATAACATCGTAGAAAACCCATCTCCAAAAAGTGATCTGTGAAGACCTGGCTCCTTTGTAAGGTCTTTATCCACTATATTGCTTGTAACAAGCAGGTGTCCTATATGCTCCGACAAAACAACAAGGGTCGCAGGTACAATTGTTAGAATTGCGCTTATATCAAAAGACGGCAGTACCATATCCGGAAACGCAAGCACAGGCTGGTTTGTTACTACAGTGGTATCGACAATACCTAAAATCAGTGAAACAATATAGCCTACTATAACAGCAAATAATACTGGAATTATTGCAAGAAAACCTCTAAACACCAGTGAGGCTATTATTACCGAAGACAGGGTAACGATTGAAACAATTACGTGATCCATATTATATGCACCATCTTTAGGAAGAAGTCCTGCCATATCTGCTGCTACACCTGCAAGTTCAAGACCGATAAGAGCGACAATTGGACCCATGGCTGCCGGTGGAAGAACTATATCAAGCCATTTTGTGCCGATTATTCCAACTAGAAAAGCGACCGATATAAATATAAGACCTGAAACTATAAAGCCTCCAAGAGCCCTGGAAAAATTTATTCCAACATCATTTGAACTTTTGATCACGTAAATAGCAGGCGCTATGTACGCAAAGCTTGATCCTAAAAATGCCGGCGCCTTACCTTTACAAACAAATAAATAAATCAATGTACCTATACCGTTTAAAAGCAAAACTAAAGCCGGATTTATAACCTGTTTTCCGGCTGCTTCATTTAACAGGTACGGTACAAGAACCGAGGCCCCGAACATGGCGAACAAATGTTGAAAACTTAAAGGAATACCCTGTAGAATTGGAACCTTCTCCTCCACTTGAATAGTACGTTTTTGCATTTGTACATTCCTCCCAACAAAAAATTAGACAATTCACATATTATTATATTATTATTTGACCAATTCCCACAAGATATTAGTAAGTCCTCATATACAGCTATTTAGGATCAGATTTGTTATAAATTAAAAGATATTGAAATTTGGTTAATTCTGCTGTATAATATAATTAAGGAAAAACATAATAAGTTTTACTTTTGATAAAGGCAAATCTATCGAAAGATAGTGACGCAAAGCTTCGGGTCTAAGGTGGAGACACTATGACAGCCGGGTTGCCAAAGGTTATAAGATATTGTATCTTATTAGCTCTGTTTGGTATACCCATTCAGAGCTTTATTATTGACTTATTATTTACATCCTAAGCCCTTTCGACAATGGCAAACTCAATGAAAATTGAGGACGCAAAGCTACAGGTCTTCGGTTTGAAGATTAAACCATGACGGCTGAGTTACCGAAAAAGGGAGGAATTATTATGAAGAGAATTCAAAAAAGCATTATTATGCTCAGTATCGTTCTGACCATGTGCTTTAATGTTGTGTTTGCAGTTGAGGCATCTAATCCGGAATTAATCGAATCAAACGGCGTAACACTTCAAAAAGTCCAATCAAAGGTTGAAGGAAAGATCTCATTGGTAGGCGAAACAATCAGAAGCAAGCTGAAAATCCTTATAGTAAAGGATGAAAAGCAGCTGTGGTATGATGTAAATCTTCAAGAAGGTAAATTCGAAGAGGAAATATGGCTTATTGATGGTAAAGGTAAATATCAGATTTCCATATTAGTACATAAAGAAGGCAGAAAATATACTTTCGGCCCGACAGTAAACATTGAAAACACTGTAGAAGTTAACAGATTTTTGGTGCCTACCTTGCATGTTGAGAGCAATAATGAAGAAATCGTTGCTCTGGCTAAGGAAATAACAAAAAATGATTATAACGATAGAGCCAAAGCTAAAAGCATTTACAACTGGGTTGTAAAGAATATCAAGTACGATTATAAAAAATATTTAAAACAACTTAATAAGAATTTTAATAATGACTATGGAGCAATAAATACTTTAAAAACAAAAAAGGGCGTATGTTATGACTATTCAACCTTAGTAGCTGCCTTAGGACGAGCTGTAGGTATTCAGGTTAAAGTAGTAAAAGGTAATTTCAAAAGTACATACCGTAATGAACTGCATGCCTGGAATGAAATCTATATTTCGGAAGAGGATAAGTGGATTAATGTGGATTCAACCTTTGGAGCTTCCCTTAGGACAAACTACTTTGATAACAGCGACTTTTATAAGGACCACGATAAACTTGAAGAATACTGATTAATAGCCCAGAATAATTAATAGAATATATAATAAATAATAAATGCAATTCAGAGTCCGAACAAAATATTATAATCAAAAAATACTGTCCACTTAAAGTAGTAGACAGTATTTTTTATACTTTATTTTACTATTTTTTTAAATAACTTAGTTACCGAGTTCTTTTTGGAATATTTCACGACCTTGGTCATCTATTATATAACTATGGTTAATTACACCCTCTGCAATTTCTTTGAATGCCCAGTGACTTTCCGGTACATCAGAGAATCTCTGTGTTGTTCCGTAAAGAGGACCTCTTTTTTGTGCCCTGTTAATCAAAGCTACACTTTCTGCACGCTTTATATTTGCACCGGGCTTGAAGGTTTCGTCTGGGTAGCCGTTTATATACTTTAGTCTTGATAATTCTTCAATATATTTTTGTGCCCAATGTCCTTTAACATCACTAAACTTGTTTTCACTAACCTGCTGTCCTTCAATTTTGAGAAGCTTACAAACAACCGTTGCAAACTCTGCCCTTGTGATGCTCTTGTCAGGCTTGAACGTACCATCAGGGTAGCCGCTAAACAAGCCTTCCTTTGAAACAAATTTGACCGCCCAAACTGCCCAGTGACTCTCTTTGAGGTCTGTATAACTAATACTTATATTAGATACTGAATTTTTATCAGCTCCCATTAGATTTGCAAAAATAACTGCTGCTTCAGCCCTTGTTATATAATTATCCGGTCTGAAATAGCCGCCTGGATAGCCGCTTAAATATGCTTTATGCTCTCCAGAGCTTCCGGGAATCTCGTCATCAGGCTGAACTATAACAGGTGAAGTTGGTGTAGGAACTTGTGTAGGAACTGCTGTAGGTACGGATGAAGCTGCTGCTGAAACCATCGGAATAGGTGTATAATTACTAGCTACTGTTACTCCACCGTCTTCAAACGCAACAGATATGTTATTTAGGTCATAATCTGTGAATGCCCCAACTTCACTTAAAGTTATCGGACTTAATCCTAGGGGTGCTGTGGCCTTTATTTTTACACTAATTCTTCCAAACTCACCGTCTGCCTTTATTGTTTCAGTACCAAGTCCTGTGTCATCAGCAAACATTAAAATTACTTTTCCCGAATCACTTCGAATATATGAGCTAAAGTTGGAAGCAGGATTTTTGACTATGCTTCCCGCTGTTATTCCCGTTACTTCAATGACATTAGCATTATAGCTTAGCTCAAAGTCACAATTATTTATTCCGGCTGACGGGACATTTCTAAGACTTACCGGAACTATTATCGTGTCCCCAGGCCTTCCCTGTATTGTACCTATATGTACTACCATGCTGCTAACTGTTGAAGTTGCACTTGGTGTAGTGCTTGGTGCCGGTGTTGGTCTTACTGATTGTGTTGATGACACCGTCGGCGTTGGCCTTACTGGCTGGGTCGGTGAAATTGATACAGTAGCAGTTGCTGCTACTGTTGCTGTTGGTATAGTTGTTGGCACAGATACAGGAATAACCTCTACTCCGCCACCATCACTAAATTTAGCAGGTATGTTTACTAAGTTATAGTTTACTAGCGCGCCCTTTGCACTTAGCTTTATTGGGCTCAGTCCTAAAGGTGCAGATGCCTTTATTGTTGCCTTTATTATTGCAAAATCTCCGTCTGCTGTAATTACTTCTGTTCCTAACCCGGTATCATCATTAAACAACAATGTAATCTTACCGATTGTGCTGTTAATATAGAAGCTAAAGTTGGAAGCCGGATTTATGATTATACTTCCTGCCGTTACTTCTGTAACATCAATCACATTAGGGTCATAGCTTAACTCAAAATCACAATTGTTAATTCCACTTGCCGGAACTCCTGCAAAGCTTACAGGTACTGTTACCGTTTCTCCTGCTCTGCCTTGCACATTAGCTATGGTTACATTCAGTTCTCCACTGGCTTCTGCTGATGTGGTAAAAATCAAACTTACAGACATACTTGTCAAAGCTATCAGCATTGTTAGCATTATTGACAATACTTTATACTTTTTCATGAAAAACCCCCCAAATAAACTTCATTTACTCTTCTTTCAAACAATTATGATTTTCTATATACATAACACCTCCGTCATAAAATATCTTGTCCAATATAAAAGGTTAAATATTATTAAAGATTTTCAGGCATCTAATATTTAGTACTATCAATCCTTATAGACTGTAATAAAAATAAAGAACATAATCACCTATTTAAGTTTTATCCATTGGAACTATAATAGGATAGATTAAAACTTGATTGGATGCTGGCACAATACAACCTATTTAACATAAGTAAATAATTCTCTTATACATAAAATTATAAATCAGTTTTAAATGGGTTTCAAGCTATTTAAAGTAAAAATTATCCTGATAACCAACTGTACAGTTACCAGCTATTTATAGTAGAAGTCTGTTTTAAAGACTGCTGTGCAATATTCATATAACATATTAGCACAGCAGTCTTTGATAATTTAACTAATCTCTGTACTTAATAGTAAAGTTAATCATTTAATACTTCTACCAACACTTCACGACCTTTATTATCAATTAAGTATTTATGATCAAGAGCTCCTTCTGCTATATCCTTGAATGCCCAATGTATCTCAGGAACATCAGGGAATTTTTGAGCTGCTCCGTTGAGAGGACCTCTTTCTAAAGCTCTGTTTATTAGTGCTACACTTTCACACCGCTTTATCTTGGCTTCAGCCATAAATGTTCCATCAGGGTAACCGTTAATATATCCAAGACTGGATAGTTGTTCTATGTATTGTTGCGCCCAGTGACCCTTGACGTCTTCAAACTTATAAGCGCTAAGTTCTATTTGTTTTAAGTCCTTCTTTGACTGTAGTACTTTAAACACAACAGTTGAAAACTCAGCTCTGGTTATATTTTGATTTGGCTTGAAGGAACCATCCGGGTATCCCTTAAACAAACCTTTATCAGATACGAACTTTATTGCCCAAGCCGCCCAGTGTCCATCTTCAAGATCTGTGTAAGATGCTCTATACTCAATAACAGATTTTTTATCAGCATCTAGTAATTGAGCAAAAATAACCGCTGCCTCTGCTCTTGTTATATTCTTCTCAGGTCTAAATGATCCATCAGGATAGCCTCTTAAATAAGCCCTGTGTTCCCCACCTGCCGCAGGTATTTCAATATCCGGCGGTTCTATTTCTGTTGGTGTAGGTGTAGGAGTTGCCGTAGGTGTTGGGGATGCCTGCTGCGGTGGTACACCTCCCCTTATAGGAGCCTGTGACGGTGTGGTGGACGGCGTAGTTGGTGTTGGTGTTATAGGTGTAGCAGTTGGCGTAGGTGTCGGAGTTGATGTTGGTGTTGGTGTTGGTGTTGATGTTGATGTTGGTGTTGATGTTGGTGTTGATGTTGGTGTAGTTGTTGGTGTTGATGTCGGTGTTGATGTCGGTCCATACACCTTAAGCATATCCGGCTGTACTACTTTATATCCTGATAGTATTTTTTCTCCATACCAATCAAATAACATTGTTCCTGTTATTGCACCGGGCATGGTATTTACATCTTCAAAGCTTATTGTTGAGTCCTTTTCCTGCAATACCTTAAATCCTATTACTCCCAATACCCCTGTCTCTTCAGGCTCTCCAGCTGCTCTGTAGTCTTCAAGGTATGAATATGACTTGCCAAAATTTAATATACCGCTGGTAATATCATTGGCTACTGCAGATACTATCCCGTAATTTTCATCTACCAGTATTGATCCGCCTTCCGGCATTGTTCTGGTTGAAAAGACAGAACCTGTATTTGCATCTACTGCCTGCAATACTGTTGGGTCATATTTTATATTTACCTGATATCCTGAAAAATTCTTTATGTTCTCAATCCTAATCGTTGCCTTTATAGTATCCCCTACCATAACTTCAGCTTTATCCAGTTCCATTACTATGTATCCGGTTACTGTTGGCGTTGGAGTTATTGGTGTTGCTGTCGGTGTTGGAGTGGGATCAGGTATGTTAATCGGTACCGGTTGTATTACATCATAACCTGAAGATATCCTATTTCCAAACCAATCAAATAACATTGTTCCTGTTATTGCATTTGGCATTGTTCCAACATCTTCAAATGTAATAGCTGTACTTTCTTTCTTTATCACCTTAAATCCTATTACTCCTAGTGTTCCTGTTTCTTCTGGAACACCAGCCGCTCTGTAATCATCCAGATAGGAGTATGACTTACCGAAGTTTAACAATCCATTTACTACATCATTTGAAGCTACTGACACTGCTCCATACTCCAAATTCATTAGCAGGGTCCCGTCTTCCGGCATTGTTCTTGTTGAAAGTGCAGTTCCTGTATTTGCATTTACCGCCTGTAATACGGTCGGATCATACTTTATATTTACCTGATACCCGGAGAAGTTATCTATGTTGTTTATCTTTATCGTTGCCCTAATTATATCCCCTACATTAGCCGTCGCTTTGTCTAACTCTATTGTTATACTTGGTGTAGATGATGCGGAAACTAAGTTTGCAGACATGCAGGTAAGTACTATCAGCATTGCTAGCACTAATGATAATACTTTGTTTTTTTTCATGAAGAACCCCCCTAAAAAATATCACTTACTAACTCTTCTTGAGTTCATTATTTTTTTACTTATATCCATAACACCTCCACTGATAATTTTTAAAGTTTTATTTATGAAAAATTATTTATGAACCTCTTTTATTTTAATCCTCAATATATTATTAGCTTATGACTTACTTCTTGATTGTATTAATATTTAGATTTATTTCTTTCATTATGCACAGCTGGTATATTATAACATGCATTAAGGA
>JBMOLK010000036.1:0-21733 GCA_049325575.1 Bacillota bacterium
TGAAAATTAATCTAAAGAGCATTAAGTTCAAGATAATGGTACCAGGTGTAGCTGTTATTCTTATTCTAGGTACTGCATTGATAATCAGCAGTCTAAGTTCTCACAGCATTCTTAGAAAACAGATCAGAAAGACATCAAGTTCTGAAGCCCATCATGTTGTAACCCAAATAGAAGATCTTATAGGTAAATGGAAAACAGAAGTAAGTATCCTTGCAGCTTCTGAAACTGTAAAGTCTATGGAATGGGATAAAATCAAAAAATATCTCGACGAACGGGGGAAAATACTTAGCAATTATGAGATGCTCCTGGTTTCAGATACCAAGGGAGATTCTTTTACAACCTCAGGAGTTACAGCCAATATTGCGGACCGGGATTATTTTAAAAGAGTAATGAAGGGGGAAGTTGTGATATCAGACCCTGTACAATCAAAAGCCAATGACAAAATAATTACAGTGGTCGCTGCTCCAATAAAGGATGGTAATGGAAATATTATAGGACTTTTAGGCGGAACACTGGAAATGTCCTATATAAGTAAAATCCTTACCAGCGAAAAGCTGAGTGAAAGTGGATATTCCTACATGATAAATAAAGACGGTATGGCAATCGCTCATAAAGATGAGGAACTTATTTTCAAGAGAAACTTTTTAAAGGATCAGGATGTTGAAGACAAATTAAGGGCTATGACGGAAAAGATGGTAAAAGGTGAAAACGATGTAGACTACTACAAGTATAAAGGAGAAGAAAAAATTGCTGCGTATTCACCAATCAGCGGAACCGGTTGGTCGGTTGCAATAACCGGTATTTCAGGCGAACTTGAAAAAGAGCTGAATCTTCTTCAAACAATACTGGTGTGGGTAATTTTGCCTATAATAGGTTTAAGCATGATTTTCATCTGGTTTGTTATAAATAGAACTATTGCTCCTCTAAAGCAAACTACAAACATGCTAAAGGATATTGCTGACGGTGAAGGTGATCTTACTAAGAGAATAATTACTTCTTCACAGGATGAAATAGGGGATATGGCAAGATACTTCAATCAATTCATAGAAAAGATCCAGAAAATTATGAGGGATATTAACGAGACAATGGGTGTCTTGAATGAATCCTCGGCAAGCCTTACCCAGGTTTCCGATGTAATGGCTGCAACAAGCGAGGAGACTAGCGCAAAAACCAGTATTGTCAGTGCATCTACTGAGGAGATTACTGCAACAACCAGGGGTATGGCCGAGGCTCTGCAGGAATCTAGTAATAACATGAATATAATTGCTTCAGCTGTTGAAGAAATGTCAGGAACCATTAGAAACCTTGCGTCTGCTTCCGAGCAGACTTCAACAGGTATTGAGAGCGTGTCGGATGTGGTTTCCCAGATATCAAAAAGTATAAGAAATGCATCTGAATCGGCAAAAGGTGTATCTCTATCTGTAAATAATGTAGCAACTGCAGTTAAGGAGATAAACATATCCCTTAATGAAATAAGCAAGAATTGTGAGAGATCAATTGAGATAACCTCAGATGCGGATGAAAAAGCCGGTGATACCAACTCCATGATTGAAAAGCTGAACAACTCTTCAAAGCAAATAGGAAAGATAGTAAGCGTTATTAATGATATAGCCGATCAAACAAACATGCTGGCTCTAAATGCAGCTATTGAGGCAGCAGGAGCGGGAGAGGCAGGCAAAGGTTTTGCAGTTGTTGCAAACGAGGTAAAGGAACTTGCAAAACAAACAGCAGATGCTACTGAAGAAATTAGCCAGCAAATCGAAAATATGCAGGAAAGCATGGCAGGAGCGGTTACTGCTGTTGAGACTATTGCAGAGGTAATAAGGGAGATAACAGGTATAACAAATACAATTGCTGCGGCTGTTACACAGCAGTCAGCCACTACTGGTGATATTTCTTCATTAATGATAAAATCTGCAGAACAGGTTGGGCACATCACAAGAGATGTTGAGGAAATTGCAGGAAATACTGAGAATGCAGCCAGGAGTTTAACAGAGACATCCAAAGGCGTACGGGAAATAGCAAGGTCTGCAGGAGAACTTTCGTCTGCTTCTAATGAAGTTGCTCAAAACACCGATAAGGCTACCGTCAGAATACACCAGGTTACGAAAACTTCAGAGGAGATTTCAAAGGCTACAAATGAGATAGCACAAAGTATACAGGAAATAAGTGCTGCCTCAGCGGATGCTGCACAGGGAGCTACAGAGACCAGTATATCATCAAAATCATTGTCAGAAGTAGCGCGTAAGCTAGACTCCCTGGTAAGGCAGTTTAGGGTATAATAGGTTTTGCTTTAATATATCAATAGGGAGGATATTCCGTTTGGAAAAACTTCGAGTACTAATTGTGGATGATACGGTAATTTACAGAAAAATACTTTCTCAAGCGGTGGAAAGTACCGGTATGGCTGTTGTCAGTCATACTGCTTCCAATGGGTTGATTGCTGTTGAATGGATGGAACAGCAGGACGTGGATGTAGTACTTATGGATGTTTTTATGCCTGAAATGGACGGAATTGAAGCCTTAAAAAAAATAAAAGCTCTACACCCCCAGGTTGACGTAATTATGATAAGCAGTGAAAGCACAAGCAGCGCAAAAATGACAGTTGAGGCTTTAGAGCTAGGGGCTATGGATTTTATATTAAAGCCATCAGGGACAAGTCCTGATAAGAATATGGAAAAAATAGCTAGTCAGCTTAAGATTCTTTTTACACAGATCAAGATTAAGAGATTTACTCTTTTAACAGCAAAGAAAGAACAGGAAACCCCTCTAAAGAAGACTGCTTTTGCAGGGGCTAAAAGACAGGCCGGTATAGAGGATAAAGTCAGCAAAGCGGGACAGCTTTTAAGGGTTGATTTGGTTTTGATTGCTTCCTCCACAGGAGGGCCCATGGCGCTTGAAAAGGTATGTTCTGATTTTAAATCGGGCTTTAGAGCACCCATTCTTGTAGTTCAGCATATGCCGCCGCGCTTTACAAAGCTTCTGGCCGAGTCTTTGGATAAAAAAAGCAAGCTTAGTGTAGCTGAAGGAAGTGAAGGAACCACAGTAAAGAATGGATATATGATAGTTGCTCCGGGCGGAATGCATATGAGGGTTAAAAAATCCGAGGGCAGCGAAGTATTGATAGAAACGGTTGAATCTCCGCATGTTAATGGGGTAAGGCCGGCAGCTGATGTATTGTTTGATTCTGTTGCAGAAGTATATGAAGGAAAAAACATCCTTGCTGTCATACTGACAGGTATGGGAAGTGACGGTATGAAGGGTGTAATAAAACTAAAGAAGAAATGCAATTGCTACTGTATAACTCAAAGTGAGGATTCATGTGTTGTTTACGGCATGCCCAGAAGCGTATTTGAAGCTGGGTTTTCGGATGAAGTAGCAGATATTGATGACATTTCAAAGAGAATACAGGAAATCGCAGCAGGCAGGAGTTGATTTATTTGGGTCCGGGTTTGTCATCAAGGGAATTTACCCTAATTCAAAAGTTTATTGAAGAGCAGTGTGGCATAACTATAGGAGAGGAAAAGGCCTATCTTATAGAAAGCAGACTTTCAAAGCTTCTGATTGATTCCGGTTTATCAAGTTTTGAGGAACTTTACAAAAAAATATACTTTAATAGGGATTTAAAAGTTACAGAAAAAGTAATAGATGCAATAACCACTAACGAAACCCTGTGGTTTAGAGATAAAATGCCCTGGGTCATTCTTGAAGATGTTCTTCTGCCAAAGTTTATAGAAGAGCTTAGAGAGAAAAGGGAAAAAAAGATAAGGATATGGAGTTCGGCTTGTTCAACAGGACAGGAGCCTTACTCCATAGCTATGTGCATAGACCGTTATTTAAGTAAAAACAGTATAAGAGATGTTAGCCTCTTAGATTTTGAGATAGTTGCTACAGATATATCTCAAACCGTTCTACAGGTAGCCAGAATGGGGAAATATGACAGCATTTCAATTATGAGAGGTCTTGAAAGTACATATAAGGAAAAATATTTCAAGAATGAAGGCAGGGTATGGAATATAGACCCTAAAATAGTTAATGCCGTACGCTTTCAGCAGTTCAATCTTCAGAATAGCTTCCTTATTATGGATAAATTTCATATTATTTTTTGCCGATATGTTATTATATATTTTTCCGAAAAGCTTAAGGCTGAGGTTCTAAATAAGATTGCCGGAACGTTAAAGCCTCAAGGAGTTCTCTTTATAGGAAGCTCTGAGCTTATAACCGATTACAAAGACAAATTTGAACTTAGGCAGTACCAGAACGGTGTATACTACACGGTCAAGGGGTGAGAAATATATGAAGATACTATCGGTTGATGATTCCGCAATGATCAGAAAGATAATTAAGGGTGCTGCGCAGGTACTGGAGTTCGAACTTCTTGAAGCCTCCGACGGATACGAGGCTTTAAAAGTGTTAGAAGAGGAATACCAGAACATAGAGCTTATTTTGCTTGACTGGAATATGCCCGGAATGAACGGATATGAGCTTTTACAAAAGATAAAAGACCACAATATGTTCCGGAATATACCTGTCATGATGGTTACTACAGAGAGTGAAAAGAAAAACGTAGTAAAAGCTATACAGGCTGGCGCTTCCCACTACATGACAAAACCCTTTACTTTTGAGGAACTGATAAAGAAAATTCTAGAGTGCCTGGGAAGAGGTGACTAAACTTGGACGAGTACATTTTCTTTGTAGAAAAGAGTTTTTCACGTGCGTTAAAGGAAGTAGCCGGAACTATGGCCGGGTTTGACCTGGTAGAAGCTTTTGAAGGTGATCTGGGAGAGGAGCAACAGGATAAGACTAAGGTCTCTGGTGTTATGACTCTTAAGGGGATAAGAAACGCAATGATGGTTGTAACTGTTTCAAAAGATTCTGCCTTTGTTCTGGTATCTTATATGACAGGGATAGAACCACATGAGCTTAAAGAGGAAGACCTTTTTGATGGTATCGCCGAGCTTGCAAACATGGTTTCTGGAAGGGCTAAAGCCCTGCTGGCAGATTCCGGATACCAATATGACCTTACTTTTCCATTTGTAATTACAGGAGAAAACCACTATATTGTACATAAGGGAAAGGTCAATAAAACTAAAAAGAGGTTTGCTGCAGGAGTTATTGATATTGAAATGGAAGTATTTATTTTATAAATTCTTATCTTTCTTGGCAAATGATTACTAAAAGTAATTTTAATAGCATCTACAAGACTAAAATTCTTTGCAGGAGGTCTACTTATGGTTAAAAGGATACTGATTGTTGATGATTCACCGATAATTCATAATTTATTGAGGAAAACCCTGGAGAGTAATAACTATGAGGTATGTGGAGATGCCAGGAACGGAAAGGAAGGGGTAGAGCTGTACAAATCTCTGGACCCTGATCTTGTTTTTATGGATATTACCATGCCTGTTATGGACGGACTGGAAGCTGCCAGGTCAATAAAGGAACTTAATAAAAGTGCAAGGATTATAATGCTTAGTGCAATGGGAGATGAAGAAATTGTTTCCCAGGCAAAGAGCATAGGCATAGATATTTTCCTTAAAAAACCCTTTGATGATTATAAAATAATAAGTGCCATATCCAAATTGGTTTAACTTAACCCTGTATTCCTTAAAAGACAAATATTTTATATGCCCCATTTAAGGAGGTTTAGCATGGATACCCGTTTATATTCACCGTTTATAAACAGTATAAAAGATGTCTTTAAGCAAATGACCGGAATAGAAGTCTATTTAGATAAGGACTTTTATACTGAAAATGACGATCTTGTATCTCTTGGAGTAACATCCATTATCTCGTTTTCAGGTAAAATAAAGGGCAGGCTTCTTTTGGACATGGAAAAGAGCCTTGCTCTTGAGGTTGCTAAAAACATTACGGGAACCGATTTTGATAACGTAAAGGAGTATATGGTATTAGCGTCAGTTCAAGAGCTTAACAATATTATATCAGGCGATGCCATAACGAAACTAAACAATGAGTTTGGGGTAAGCCTAAGACTTGCACCACCAATAGTGTTTGCGGGTAAGGATGCTGTTGTAAGTGTTCCCAAAGTGGAGCCGGTTTCCATGGACTGTGGTACTTCCTATGGAAAGCTGAAGGTGAATATTGCCTTTGAAGAAGGAGGTATATAGTTATGGAAGTAAAATATATTAATCCTTTTTTAACAGCAGTGAAAAACATATTGGAAAGCTATAGCATAGAAGGCATTAAGAGAGGAAATATCAGCAAAAAGGATAACATGAATGTGGATCTGGATATAACTGCTGTAGTAGGTCTTATTGGAGGAATAAGGGGAAATGTAGCTTATTCTCTGTCACAGGAAACTGCTAAAGGAATTGTATCTGCCATGATGATGGGGGCTCCGGTGGAGGAGATGGACAGTTTGGCACGAAGTGCCATTGGTGAGCTGTCAAACATGATAACCGGAACAGCTTCAGGCATATTGGCACAGGATGGAGCAATGGTTGATATTACACCTCCTTCCATCATTTTTGGAAAAGAGATGTATTTTATTATTAGCTCTGTTGAAACAATTAGTGTTGATATGGACACTCCTTATGGTAAAATAGAAATAAATATCGGACTTGAAATATAATTAATAAGACTTTTTATATTTTTTTTCGTATTAGATATTTAATAGGTATGTTTAATAGACTAATTGTCAGGAGGCTTAAGGGAGCATAGATGTGGTATGAAAAGATGTTAAATATTTATAGGGCAGGAATATCTCATGAGTTTGTTCTTTATTTCAATATCAGGGATGTTGTAGATAACTACAGGCTTATTGACAGATATATTTATGAGGAATTTATTAAGCAAAGAGATTTTTCAATAGTAGCATTTTATGATATTTCCAGGGGATTGACTTTTCTTGAACCGGGTATGGAAAAAGAGTTTCATAAGATAACCTCCAATGAGACAGTGGGTTATCTCCATGCTCTTCCATCGAAGCTATTCCCTTACATTGATCTGGCATTGAAAAACACCAAAATGGCCTTGTTTATTGATCATGCCGAGAAGATAATCCCTTCGGGAGATATAGCTTCCATGTCCCTTGAAGAAAGAATGGCCCTCATATGGATATGTGAATGGTCAAACAACGCCAAGGTATCATCTGTTGGAAGTACCATATTTATGTTAGCCAATAATCTGGCAGAAGTAAATGCAGAGATTCTAAAATCATCCTACAGGGTGGAGCCTATTCTTGTAGAGCTTCCCTGTGAGGAGGAACGTAAAAACTATATAGAGTACCTTGTGAAAGATAAAATGATAAAGATTGATATTACTACCGACGAATTTGCAAAGCTCTCATCAGGCCTTAGTAAAAAAGCCATAAAGGATATAAAATTAAAGGCGGAGGCTGAGGATGTAGCTATAAGCTTTGATTTTATCAAAGAGAAAAAGCACTCTGTATTAAAAAAAGAATATGGGGATGTTCTAGAATTCATATATCCCGAAATAAGCTTTGAAGATATTGGAGGAATGGAAAGGGCTAAGAACTATCTTCTAAGGAATATAGTGGAGCCTATTAAGAAAGGCGATTTGAGAAGAGTACCAATGGGAATTCTTTTATGCGGACCTTCAGGAACAGGTAAAACCCTGCTGGTAAATGCACTTGCCAAATCAAGCGGATTTAACTGTGTTAAGATAGATATGTCAAGAATTTTAGGACAGTATGTAGGAGAAAGTGAGAAGAATTTTAAAAAGTGCCTTTTAGGAGCACAATCCCAGCAGCCTGTAATAGTTTTTGTTGATGAAATTGACACTGCATTTAGAAGAGGGGACAGCGGTGACAGCGGTGTAAGCAGAAATATTTTTAGTGAATTTTTGCAGTTCACCAGTAATACAAATAATAGGGGAAAAGTAATATTCATAGCAGCAACAAACAGGCCGGATATCTTAGACCCTGCATTAAAGAGGGCAGGAAGGTTTGACAAGAAAATTCCAATATTGCTTCCCGAAACAAGTGAAAGAGCCCAGATATTTAGAATAATGATAAAGAAATACGGGTTTGATACTGATATACAGGATTTTACACCGTTTGCGCAGCAAACAGAGAACTATACAGGAGCAGAGATTGAGACGGTAGTAAGAAAAGCATATGAGCTTGCAAATGAGGATGAGATTGAAGGGAATGCCCTATCTGTAGATATATTAAATGAGGCAATAGCAAGGTGCAGACCAAGCACGCAGCAGGTAGAGTTTATGACAATGCTGGCAATAAAAGAATGCGACGATAAGGATCTTTTACCTGAAAAATACAAGGAAATTCTGGACGATAGAAGCAATTTGGATAAAGCACTATAAATTTTTTGTTTTACAGTTTACAATATAGCTGGTTTATTATAAATTAATGTAGAGTGAATATAATATGAGGAGGAACATATATGGGCTTTTTTAGCAGGCTTGGTAGTTTGATTAGAGGGTTTTTCGGGCTTTTTGTTGGAGGGCTTGAAGAAAACAACCCCGACCTACTATTTGAAGATATTAAAAACCAGATTGAAAAGGCTCGCAAGGAAGCAGAGCAGCAGATAATTGAAATTCAGACAAATGCAGAGCTTATAAAGATTGAAATGAAAAACGCAGAAAAGAATTTAAATGCAATAAAATCCAGAATCGAAGCTGCACAGAGAACAGGGGACAAAGAGGTTTTAGTTGAGCTTCTTATGCAGGAGGAAGAGTATCAAACTGTTTATGAAACTCATAAAGCTACACACGACAATGCACTTAGAGAAGTTGAGGCAATCAGGGAAAACTACAAGGTGTTTGAGTCTGAAATGACTGCAAAGCTCAATGAGTTAAAGACACTTAAAACCCAGGAAAAGATGGCTAAGCTAAAAGAAAATATCAACTCTGTTAATGCCAAATATACCTCAAAGAATAACAGGGTAGGAAATATCAACGATAATATGGATAGAGCAAGAGAGATAGTCAACAAAAAGATTGCAAGAGCCAATGCTGTTGAAAGCTTAAATAACGATAATATAGATATGAAGCTTAAAAAGCTGGACTTAAACTCTGCCAGGGATAGGGCGCGTGCAAGAGCAGAAGCCTTGCTGGGTGGTGAACAGGGGTTTGAAGTTAAGGAAAAAACAGAAAACAAAGCAAATTCCTAAATTAATTGCTTATGGCAATCAAGAAAGTACACACTCACTAATATTAATGCCCCCGTAACAGAATTCGTTTATAGAAGCGGGGCTTAGAACATAGGAAGTGCATTTTTAACATTATGAAAGACTAGGAATTTGTTATGTTAAAAAGCACTAATATATAAGAATGATTGCAGGTGTAAGTATGAAGTTTAAGTTATTTTTAGATTCTTTATTTTATTTTAGAAATATAGGGGTACTATTAATTCTTACAGGGCTTATTTATTCCATGACCATAAGTGGATATTATCCAGCGCCGCTGTTTTATGCTGCGGCTTTGGCTGCTTATTTTGCCTTTGTAATGCAAAGTCTCACAAGTAAAAAGTTTCAGGATAAGTTTCTTCACAAGATGAAGGAAAAAAGAATAAGGGAGCTGAATAGATTGTGCTTTAGTCTTGCGGAAGATGCTAAAAAACATACAAATTCCGCATACTATAAAAAGCTTTGTTCTATCATGGAGGACAGACAGGAAATAGTAAATTCCTACTCTAAAGACAGGCCCAATTTTCTAAAGGAAAAAATAACAGAGCAGACACTAGGACTGGTAGTGTCATATATAAAGCTTCTAAAAAACTTCTGTATTAGAAGCAGAGAACTTAGTTTTGTGAACGTAAACCCTGTACTGGAGAGGATTTCACAAAATAATCGCAAGTTGAATTTTATAAATGATCCTAAGATTTATGAGGATTTAAAGAAAATAATTGAAATGGACGAGAGAATTATAACAAGACTCAAAGAGGAAAAGCAGGAGCTTGAAAGAATAGATGCCAAGCTTGATTATATAAAAAGTACGGTTAGTATGTTCAAGCATCAAATAAATTCAAGTCTTGAGTCCCAAGAGATGTTAGAGAAGATTGAAAGCGTTGTAAATGAAGCCATGGCACTTGAAACAGTTTTGGAAGAAAGACATAAAAAAAGAATAAGAAATTAGACAGGGTTTGAATATTTTTCAAACCCTGTTTCTTCTCATCCGGGAAAAGTCTTAACGGCTCAATAAAATCTAAATTTATCTATCTATATTTTTATATTTATCCGATATTAATCTAAGGAAATATTATTAATTCCAACTAAAAAAAATGTTTTACTAAAGAGTAACTTTATGACGAAATGGGGAATTGATGTGGCGTATGAAAGTATTGTTTATTCATCGGACTATATAAAGATTATACAAAAAGAAGATGGCTTTTATATCGAGTCTTATAAAAACGGTCTGTCTGTCGAAGAGTTTAACAATATAATAGGCCAGAATCATGAAATAAAAATTACCAGCTTTATGGCAATTAAGAATGCAATTATGTTTGCTCCCAAACCACTTACCAAATTTGGTGAGATGAAGGAAAGAATATCTGTTGAAATTTCAAGTGATGAATTAAAAGCGTATATAAAGCTGTGTGTCAATCAGTCGGAGTTAATTGGTGACGCTAAAGTAAGGCTGATTAAGGATATTATGCAAAAGCTTAGTGATTCAGGGGTTGTTTTTGGAATCAAGTCTGAAGTCCTGGTCAATGGACTTTGTAATGATAAGCAAATTCTTGTAGCAGAAGGAATACCTCCCGAAAACGGTGAAGATTCAGTTGTTAAAATGTATGAGATGAAGGAAGCCAAGCCTGAAGTGAAGGAAGACGGCAAAGTAGACCACTATGAACTTAATCTCATAAATAAGGCGAAGATAGGAGATTGGTTGGGCGAAAGGAAAGACCCTTCGCCAGGCATACCAGGTAAGTCGGTAAAGGGGTCTGTCATACCTGCCATGCCCGGAAAAAACTACCCTTTGTTCTACGATAGAAGCTCTGTGAGAGAAGAATATGAAAATGGTGTTACCACATTATACGCACTAAGAAACGGAGCCATACACTATGATGGAGATAGGATAAGTGTATCCAACTACCTTGAAATAGTAGGAGATGTTGATTTTAAGACAGGTAATATTGAATTTGATGGATATCTTACCGTAAAGGGGTCGGTGGAAGATAATTTTACAGTAGAAGCTACAAAGGATATTGAAATATTAGGAGACTATGGAATAGGAAGTGTAAAAGAAGTCATCAGCAAACAAGGCAGCATCTATATTAAAGGTGGTATAGCAGGAAAAAATAAAGCAGTAATAAAGTCCAAAAGGGATATATACACCAAGTTTATATCTGATGCTACTATTATTTGTGAGGGAAGTGTACATGTAGGGTTTTACTGTATAAACAGCAATATTACGGCTAGAGAAGTCATACTGGAGTCATCAAGGGGCCAGATAATAGGCGGAAACATCCAGGCAGAGATAAAAGTAGTTTCTTCAATCATAGGTTCACCTAGTGAAAAGCGTACGCTTATATCTGTTAAAGGCTTTGACCGAAACGTACTAAAGGAAAAACTTGAAAAGATAATAAACAAGATAGAGGCTTTAAAGAATGAATTAGCCAAAATAAAGCAGGAGTTATCGATTTATACTAATGTCTCCCAGCTTACAAGTGACCAGAAAGCACGGTTTGTTCATGTTCAACAGGAGTTTTTCAAAATACGGGACGAGCTTAAATACTGTGAAGAAGAAAGAAAAATAACATCCAATGCATTAAGGGCCAAAGGAGAAGGGGAAATAACCATATTAAAGAAGGCCTATACAGGTGTAACACTGGAAATAAAAAATGTTATAAAGGAAATTGAGAACTCTGTCATAAATACTACTTTTTATATTCAGGATGGAGATATAAAGCAGATATAGAGACCAACTGCATTATCAGTCACTTTTAGGCACTTGGGTATCAGTGATTTCTTGTAAATTCCCATCTACTTTTTAGGAGGATTTAAAATGGAGTATAGTTCTGTTTTAAAGAGGATAGAAGAAGAAAGAATGAATGAGAATCTTTCTGCAAAATTATATAGATATGCAGGTTTGATCAAAGCTATAGAATTCTTCTCGCAGAGGTTAAGCCAGGACCAAATTGTTGATTCTGCATTTGATTTTGTAAATGAACTTCTTACACTGGAAAGATCTGCTGTCTTTTTGCTAAGTAGTGATAAATATATTTTAAGAAAAAGCAAGGGTGTGGATATAGACATATCCTATTTGGCAAATAACGATAACTTAAAAAATGTGCCCGTACTTCACGGGACTCTATTATATGGGGAAAAAAGGCTTCATAAGTACTTTGAAAAAAATATCCTTGAATCATTTCAAGTTTCTATTGTTATTCCTCTTATTACAGAGAATATTTTATCCGGCTTTATATTTATTTCAAACAAGACGGCTGGGGAGCTAAATAGTGAAGACTATATAATAGCAGAAGCATTAATGAAGCTATTTAATAATGCCCTTGAAAATAGCAAGCGCTATGATGATCTACAGGAGGTTAACAAGACTCTGGATGAAAAAATATTTAATCTTTTTGCGATAAACCAGTCATCCAAGGCGCTTTTAAGCGAGTTGAGTCTTGATACCCTTTATGATCTTTCGGTGGATGTTTTTTCAGAGTTGACACAGAGTTCTGTTACAGGTTTTATTCTATATGATGAAATGAGTGAGACTTATAGAGTGAAAGCCTTTAAGGACATTTACTATAGAATGCCCGACAATTCTATAAGTTTTAAATCAAACAAAGATGCAAAAGTAGATGAAAGCAAGGTTATAATTGATTTATCCAGTGAAAAGGATGTTATATATTTTAATAGGTTGTTTAAAGAGGGAATCAGTTCTTTAAAAGAATTAGGGACTTTATATATAGTAATGCTTATAAAAAAAGGCAGAATACTTGGTTTTGTAAGTCTTGGGCCTACCACTACAGGATTTTTGTATAAAGACAGTATTTTTGAACTGATTGAAAGTCTTGCTTCTGCCACTTATATTGCTCTGTCAAATGCAAGGCTGTTTGAAGAGGTCAGCGAGCAGAAAAAGGTCATACAAAGCAAGCTAAATAAACTCATTTCCCTTAATAACCTTGTTAAAAACATAAACAGCTCTGCTAATTTTGAAACCCTTTTGGATTTAACCATAAAAACCATGGATGTTGCCTTTGAAGTTGATAAAGCTTTTATATCCCTTTACGATAAAGATAAGAAGGTGCTTAGAGTTACCAACAAGCTTAATCTTGATATAGATAAGAAGGAGGTTAAACTAAAATCCAGTTGGGCTAAGGTTTTAGAAGGTGATATGGTATATGAAGCCACTGAAGAAGGTGCGGCAAAGTTTTTTGACAAGTCCTTTATAAAAAAAATAGGGGATATATCGGGTGTGCTCATTATTCCTATCTTTATTGAACGGGTAGACATAGAGTTTATTGGTGCACTTATAATATTCAAATTTAGAAATGAATTGATAAATGATGAAGAAAACATACTTATCATGGAAACAATAGCCAACCATATAGCTCCAGTGCTGAATAACCTGTATACTATGGAAGAACAGAAAAGGTTTCTGCTGCCAAATCATATTGAACTTTTTAAAAGGGATTTGAAGGGTGAGATAAATGAGGCCCTGGAATGTTTACTTAAGCTTAAGGTGGTCCAGGTTACAAATATAAAGGACTTTGTGTTTATTGAGAATACAATGGCAAATAAGCTTAGAGAAGCTTACAAGAAGGTATATCCTCTTACTTATAATGATACATTTATTATAATAAACGATGATAAAAGTAATCCAGAGAATGAAATAAAGGATATATTGGGTTCTGATAATATTAAGGTAAGGGTTCTTGAGCTGAGTAAGGATTTTAAAAACTATAAAGAATTTTTTGAAATGTTTTAGAATGCCTTTAAGTATACACCCGTTCATAATTGCGGTTAATAGAGGTTTATGATATTCTATAAGGGAAAACTGATTAAAACATAATCAGTTTTTCTTTTTAAATTGGGACAAATATTGGAGCTTATAATAGTTCCATAGTATTTGGGGTGGCTTGGATATGAAATTACTGAAGTTTCTTCACTTTTCCGATTTACATCTTGATATGCCTTTTACATCCATGGGTCCAGGTTCTAAGAGGGCAGCTTCGAGAAGACAGGATCTTCTTGATGTATTTGACAGTATAGTAAGCCTTGCACAAAAAGAAGCTGTTGATGTTATACTGATAAGTGGAGATCTTTATGAGCATAATTACATAAAGAAGTCTACTATTTCCTATATTAATAAAAAGTTTAGCGGGATAAACCCTATTAAGATTTTTATCGTACCGGGCAACCATGACCCGTATATTAATAATTCCTATTATAAAAACTTTGAGTGGAGCAGCAACGTGTTTATTTTGTCACAGGACAGACCGTATGTAGTATTGGAGGATATTAGTGCCTGCATATACGGAATAGGCTTTAGCAATTTTTACGAGGAGAAGCTTGATTTAACCAACATTAAGTCTACGGACAATAAGCTTTTTAATTTAATGTTGATTCATGGAACTGTTGATATGAACTTTGGGAACAACATGTATAATCCTGTAGCAAGTGCTGAATTGGCAGGACTTAGCATGGATTATATTGCATTGGGGCACTTCCATAACAGGATGGATAACATAGGCCGCAGGGGCGTAATCTATAACCCGGGAAGCCCTGAACCTCTAGGATTTGATGAAGAAGGAGAACATGGGATATATTTAGGAACCATAGAAAAAATAAGTGAAAGCGATAAAAAACTTAGCGTAAGCTTTATACCAACAGGCAAAAAGCAGTACATTTCATTGGAGATACGGTCAGATGCTTTTTGCAGTAACCAGGAGGTTATAGACAGGATCAATAATATAACAGGAGATATTAAGGGTACCGGCTATATGGTCTCTGTAACACTAAAAGGGTATGTAGAGCCGGGATATAGAGTTAATACTGCCAAAATAATAAATTTGCTTAATAACAGCTTTTTTTATATTGATGTTAAAGATGAGACACTACCACTATATAACTATGGTGAACTTGCAAATGATCCGGGTATAAAAGGGATATTTGTAAAAAAGATGTTGACACTTATAAATAATGCAGGTTCAGAAAAAGAGAGACATCTTCTTAGGAAGTCTTTATACTATGGTATTGAAGCACTGGAACAGGGTAGGGTAGAAATAGTGTAATATAGTCCCCAAGGAGCGGATATGAGATTAGAAAAGCTCGATATAAAAGGATTTGGGAAGTTTAACAACTTAATAGTTAAGTTTGATAAAGGGCTTAATATGGTTTTTGGAGCTAATGAAGCCGGAAAAAGCACAATTTTATGGTTTATCAAGGGTATGCTCTACTCTCTAAAAGGAGGGAGGACTTTTAAAGACGGGTCAATACCTCCACAAAAGAGATACAAGCCCTGGTACGGAAGTGATTACAGGGGAAGCATGACTTACACCCTTGATAATGGATCCTATTTTATAATTGAGAGAAATTTTAATGACAATACAGTAAGGATTTATGATTCTTCCTTTAATGATATTAGTTCTTCTTTTGACCAGAGCAGGGATAAAGGTCCTTTATTTGCATTAAAGCATCTGGGAATAAATGAATCCTGTTTTGATAAAACAGTATTTATAGGCCAGCTGGATACAAGAATTAATGCTGCAGAAAGCAGGGAGCTTTTAGATAAACTTACCAATATAAGCCAAACCGGCTTCGAGGATGTTTCACTGGACAGGGCCAGGGAAGCTTTAAAGGAAGCATTGATAAACTATGCAGGGACAGATAAAACTACAACAAGGCCTCTTAATACGGTTAGTTTAAAGCTTGATGAACTAAAGGATAAGAGGAACAGTCTAATAGAAAGAAGGGAATCCTTATTTACTGTAGAGGAAAAAGTTAAAGGGTTGAATCATTTAAAAAAATCACTGGAAGAAAAAAAGTCAGCTATGACTTTTGCGAAGGAAGTCTTAAACCATAGAAAGAAAATTGAGGACTACAAAAAACAAAGGAAAGAGCTTGTAGGAATACTAAAGGAAGTATCCGGGTATGAAAAGGAAAGGGACATTCTATCAGAGCGAATTGATGAATATAATAAAACGGAAGAGCAGTATAAGTGCTATTTTAAATATAATGACGAGAATAACGAAGATATCAGTTTACAGTATGGAAGATATATAGACCTTCTAAGGGATACACAGAAAATTTCAGAAAGGCTTTTAGAATTAAAAGGGGAAGTAGGAGAGATAGAAGTATATTTGGGTGAGTTTAAGGCATTCAACAGCCTTAAGGACAATATTGAAGAAATTGTATTGGAACTTGATAGCTCTATAGATGCATTGGAGCTTGAAAAGGAAAAAAGCAATACAGGCGAACTGGATGAAGCTGTAAAGGCAGCGGCTTTTAAGGACAGACTTGTTAAATCAGGTGTTATAAGCTTTATTCTAGTCGGTGCCCTGCTGGCAGCTGCAGGCATTTTTATACCTTTTGCCGGTGTTGGAATTTATGCAGCCGGTATACCTTTTATTTTATCAATTGTATTAATCTTTATCGGATCTTCTTATTCAAAACAACTAAAGAGTCTTTTAAATAGGAAGAACGAGACCGACTTGTTTATTAAGAATATTAATGATGAAATAAAGCTTAGGAGAGAGAGGCTTACTGGGATTTTTAATGCTTCAGGTGTCAAAAACATAGGAGAGTTTCTCAAAAAGAAAACTTTATACGATACTAAGGTTATTGAGTTTACCCGGCTGAATGATAACATCATAAACCTTGAAAGGAATATGGAACTAAATGCCAATCTGTCATCAACACTTAAAGCATCAATAACTGAAAAGCTGGCAGAGTGCAAAATTATAACTTCACATACAGAAGAAATAAAGGAAGAATATATTGAGAAATATAAAGATGGTTTAGATAGATATAGAAAAGCACTTAATAATAGTAAACAGGATCATGAAAAACTTATGGATTTAAATAAATACCTGGAGTCACTTTATGTCAGGGCATCTTCAGTTTGCCAGCAGGAACTTAAATCCAGGGATGATATTATGAGGGTGTTAAGCAAAATAAAAAACAATATTGATAGCCTGTACGAGAGTATTGAGATAAATACTTATAGGATTAAGGCCGTACACAACTCAAATGGTTATGATGTTTCAAGTCTAAATGAGCTTAGTGAGAAAATAGTGGACGATAATATCCTGGCTGCGGAAAAATATGTAGAAGAGAGCATGTTTAAGATACAGAGTGAGATCAATGAAATTGCTGTTGAGATTGGTAAAAATGAAGCAATTATTGAAAACTCCGGCTCAATATATGAAGAATTAGAAAAAGTGGATGAGGAAATTGAAGAGCTGGAGGAAAAAAGGATACACCTTGAAGACACGGCTGTTTGCCTGAAGACTGCACTTAACGTGCTGGATGAGTCAAGCAGTGATATAAAGAAAGACTTTGTTCCTTTACTAAACAAAAAGATGAGTAACATTGTTGCTGGAGTCACAAAGGAAAGGTATAAGGATATAAGGGCGGATAATGGCTTTATGCTAAGAACGCCTGATCCGAATACTGGGGATATTGTCTCTGCATCATTTTTAAGCGGAGGTACAATTGATCAGATATATCTTGCTTTAAGGATAGCCCTGGCACAGGTAATAGAAAGCCAGGGAGAAAAACTGCCGTTTTTTATGGATGAGATCTTTGCACAGTATGATGATGAAAGAGTTTTAGAAACATTTAAACTTCTCGGGGAGATGTCAAATGAAAGGCAGATCATAATTTTTACGTGCAAAGAGAGAGAAGTTGAGGCAGCTAAATCAATATTCAGTGACAGATTAAATATTATAAAGCTGGGTTAGTGTATTATGATTGGGGGAAAGTGTAATGAAGAAGCTTTTTCATGTATTTTTTGCTTTAATGGTGTTTCAACTGGTTCTCACAGGATGCAGTCAAAATTCCGATGACGCTTATAATATAGTACCTTCTTACAGCTCCGGGCCTAAAGATGAAGGGACAAGTGAAAATACTGACGACCCATATAAAGATAAGGCTGTTGTTATAGAAACTGTTGTTGATATTTTCAGAGAACCTGATCTAAGCTCGGAAAGAGTTACGCAGGCCATATTTAATCAACCCGTCAGCATATTGGAAGAGAAGGACACATGGATAAAGGTAAAGGTGGTAGATGGATATACCGGTTGGCTTAGATCAAAATTTATAGATAAGAATACTTTGAGTATTATGGAGGAAAGCTTTAATGACAAGGCCGTAGTTACAGGCAAGACAAAGAAAATCCTTTCCCGCCCAGGAGGGGGGGTTACCCTAAAGGAGGTGGTGATGGGAACAGAGCTTTATATAAAGAGCAGCAAGGATAGTTTTTATGAAGTTGTCCTGCCTGGAAATATAAGTGGGTGGATTGATAGAAAAGATACAATAAGGCTTTCTGTAAAGAGTCCTATTCCCAAGACATCTGCCCAGGATTTTATTGCTACAGTCAATAAGTTTATGGAAGTTCCATATCTATGGGGAGGAGTAAGTTCGTGGGAAGGCTTGGACTGTTCCGGTCTTACATATATATGCAGTAGAATAAATGGGGTCCAGCTGCCCAGAGATGCAGACCAGCAGTATGAGTTCATTAAAAGCGGACCGGCAGCAAGAGAAGACTTAAAGCCTGGAGATCTGATTTTTTTTAGTACGGATGAAGATCTAAAGGATGTATCTCACGTAGGAGTTTATATAGGCGGTGAGGAATTTCTTCACGCCAGCAGCTCAAAGGGCTCTGTTACTATAAGTAGTATAAATGAAGATTATTATAAAAGAAGATTAAAGGGAATAAAAAGGATATTTGACTAGCGCTTGAATTAATTCTTCCATAAGCATGACAGTATTATAGCCAGAATCAGGCTTGCCGAGCTCTTTAGCCATTTCCTTCATATGCCTAAGCCTTGTAGCATTATCCAGTACCTGGTGTAAGATACTATCGATATTTTCATTTTCCTGTATTCTTACTGCAGCTCCGCTGTTAATAAGAAATTGGGCGTTTCTTTCTTCCTGACCGGGTATCGGAGAAATAATAAATATTGGTAATCCCTTCACCAGAGCTTCGGATATTGTCATTCCTCCAGGTTTGGTTATCACAAAGTCCGATGCATCCATAAGCTCCGCAATATTATTGGTATACCCAATGATTTTAATTTTTTTGTTAAAAGGATTCGGAAATTCTTCAAGCCTTCTTTTGAGGGAAGCATTTTTTCCTGCCACCACTATAAGCTGCATATCCCTTTCACAATTGACAAAGGCACTAAAAGTCCCTTCCATATTTCCAATTCCCAGACTTCCTCCCATAATTAGCATGGTAAGTTTATTATCAAGAGATAAAGCTTCTCTTGCCTTGATTTTTGGCTTATTATCTAAAAATTGGCGTGAAACCGGAATTCCGTATGAGAAAATCCTGTCTTTAGGGATTCCGCATCTTATCATATCCATTTTAATATAATCATGGCCAACTATATATGCTTCAATATTGTCATGAAACCAAAAAGGGTGATTAACAAAATCGGTTAAAATTGCAATTGCAGGAACATTAACTTTATTTTCCTTTTTCAAATAAGAAATCATTTGCAGGGGAAACGGGTGTGTACACACAATAATTGAAGGTTTAAACTCCCTGACCAGTTTCTCGATTTTGTTGGATAAAAGTATACTGATAGTCTTGCTTAACTTGTTTATATTTTCCTTACACTCTGATAGAGCATAAATCTTACCGTAAATTTGGGGATTGCTTCTAACGGTGCCAAGATATCCATCTACAATAAGTTTATGAGTTAGAGGATTAATATATTTTAGTGTATCAACAACTAAAGTCCTGGAATTTGGATATATATGTAATATGTATTCTCTTAGAGCTTCTGCGGCCCTTATATGTCCTGATCCCATAGTAATTGATAAAAACAAAACATCCATTTTGTACCTCGTGCAATCAAAATATCGATTTGTGAATCAAGTTGTTCCATAAAGCCTCAAAGCCATTGAAAAACCCTTCACAGAATGTCACTAGTTATTATTTGGCAAATTATTTGATGTTATACATTAATTATCAAGCTTACGAATATTTTTTGCAAAAAAACAAAAAATATCTTTGACTGTATACCAATGTAATTAATAATTTTTTGGGGAGTGATTATTTGAAAAGCATAAGAAGAATAATTATTCTTGTTATTATACTTTCCGTTTCAATACCATTATTTTTAAATGGTGAAGCAGTTATAACACCAATTGCTGAGAAGCTTTCGCCAGGTATGGCAAATGACGAAGTTATGGATATGCAGCAAAGATTAAAGAATTGGGGTTATTATGACGGCAATATAAACGGGAAATATGACCTTCGAACCTATCTATCCGTAATGGACTTTCAGAGGACGTATAAATTGCCTGTAAACGGTATAGCAGGAGAAGATACTCTTGATGCTATGGGGCTTACTACCATTGCCAGATGGGGTGAAGCGTATGCCCAGTCAAGACAGGCAAGTAATGAGCAGCTTCTTGCAAGGGCTATTAACGGCGAGGCAAGAGGGGAGCCATACGAGGGTCAGGTAGCTGTAGGAGCTGTAATACTGAACAGGACCCGTGATCCCAAGTTTCCCAAGACAATTGCAGGAGTTATATATCAGCCCAGAGCATTTACAGCCGTTGCAGACGGACAGATAAATGTTCCTATAGATCCCAAGTCTACTGTTGTAAAAGCTGCAAGGGATGCTCTAAGCGGTTGGGATCCGACAAACGGGTGTATTTACTACTGGAACCCGGCAACTGCAACGAGTAAATGGATTTGGAGCAGAAAAATCGTAAAGAAAATAGGAAAGCATAATTTCGGTATATAATATAGGAGGTGCAGCCTTGAGTATCAGAGAAAAGCTACTGGATTTTAAAAGAAGGTTATCCGACAGGAAGATGTACAGTATCGTAATTGTTGCAATAGCTTCTGTAGCTATGTGGGGATTTTACCAGTACAGGCACGCGGCAGATTTGAGGCAGGAGCTGGATAACCAGTATAACCGTGCATTTTATGAAATGGTTGGGTATGTAAACAATGTGGAGGTTCTTTTGATAAAGTCCCTCATAACCTCAACTCCAACCAAGACAGCAGCAACCATGCAGGAAGCATGGAGGCAGGCAAACCTGGCACAGACAAATTTGGGTCAACTGCCTGTATCCCCCCATGTTCTGGCCAATACATCCAAGTTTCTTACCCAGGTTGGAGACCTGGCTTACTCATTAAACAATCAAAATATGACTGGGAAGAGTTTGACCGATGAGCAGTACAAGCTTATAGAGCAGCTTCACGGTTTTTCAGTATCCTTGGAACAAAGCTTGAATGATCTTCAGAATCAACTATCATCAGGAAGGATAAAGTGGGGAGAGCTGGCAGACAAGGGAACTCCTTTGTTCCAAAAGACCTCCAGTGAAATGCCTAAAGAGCAGTTTGAAAATATAGACAAGACATTCCAGAAGTATCCTGCACTGATCTATGACGGGCCATTTTCAGACCATATGACAGAAACCCAGCCAAAGGGACTAACAGGTAATGAGTTAAACTCGGAGCAGGCAAAACAAAGTGTAATTAACTTTTTCGGCAAGGATAAGGTAGAAGCTGTAAATGATATTGGAAGAAACGATACCCTACCTATCAAAACATACAGCTATAGAGTAACTTTTAAAAACGCTCCGGATGACCAAAC
>JBMOLK010000037.1:0-21513 GCA_049325575.1 Bacillota bacterium
TGGTTCTTCGTGCTAAATGAAAAAAGAAAAGACAGAATAAGGGTATTCTTTAATCCGGAGTTGGATCCTTTGGGGTCGGGATGGAATGTTATAAGGTCAAAAATGGCTATAGGATCAGGCCAGATTTTTGGGAAAGGTCTTTTTAAAGGTATTCAGACCCAAAATTCTTCCGTTCCCGTCAAGGAGTCGGATTTTATATTTTCGGTTGTGGGTGAAGAGTTGGGATTTGTAGGGGCAGTTATTATTCTGGTGCTGGTGTTCTTTATCCTTATGAGGTGCGTATATATTGCAAAGAATGCCAGGGATTCCTATGGATCATTTCTGGTTACAGGTGTTACGAGTTTTCTGGCTATACATTTTATAGAAAATATAGGTATGAGCATAGGTCTGCTGCCTGTTACTGGAATACCGCTTCCTTTTGTCAGCGCCGGAGGCAGTTCCATGCTGACAAATTATATAGCAATGGGGATAGTTTTAAGCGTGTCAATGAGAAGGCAAAGGGTTATTTTCAATACTTTATCATAGATATAAGAATAGTATTGTGTTATTCCTTAAAATGGTTAAAAAGATAGGACTTGTTTCCTATCTTTTGTTTTTTTTATAGGAAATTTTAAAAATTATCTTGATTATTACTCAATTTTGGACTAAAATTGAAATATAAGTGGTGAAAAGTGGAGCGAAGTGGTGGGTGGTACCAAAATGTGAGGTGAAATAGTTGTTTTATGGTGAATACCAACATTCAGTTGATGTTAAGGGCCGTGTTATCGTACCTTCTAAATTTAGGGACGGACTTGGGGAGAAGTTCATTCTAACCAAAGGTCTTGACAATTGTTTGTTTGCGTATTCGTCAGAAGAGTGGGCTAACCTGGAAGCCAAGCTTAGGTCACTTCCTTTCACAGACAAAGATGTAAGGGCTTTTGTCAGGTTTTTCTTCGCAGGAGCGACAGAATGTGAAGTGGACAAGCAGGGAAGAGTACTTATACCACAAAATTTAAGGGAATATGCTGGTTTGGATAAGGATGTGTACATCATAGGTGTATCTACCAGAGTAGAAGTATGGGATAAGAATAAATGGGAAAACTACTCCGGAGATGAAAACATGAGTGCAGATAATATTGCTGAAAAGATGGCAATGCTGGGAATCTAAACAGCTGAATTTGGAAATTTGGGAGTTGGTAAGCTTTAATGGACTTTGATCACAAACCTGTATTGTTTAATGAAGTTATTGAAAATTTAAAAATCAAGCCAAATGGTGTTTACATAGACGGCACCTTAGGAGGTGCAGGACATTCATCAGGAATCTACAAAAGGCTTGATAAGAATGGTATCTTAATTGGTTTGGATCAGGATGAGTTCGCTTTGGAGACTTCACGAAGAAGACTTAAGGAAATAAATGGGCAGGCAAGATTTATAACTGTAAATACAAACTTCAAGAATATTAAAAATGTCTGTCTTGACAACAATATTGAGGCTGTTGACGGAATTCTTCTGGATCTTGGGGTATCCTCTCATCAGCTAGATGAAGCTGAAAGAGGATTCAGCTACAAAAAAAGTGCTCCCCTTGATATGAGGATGGATAAAAGAGCAGAGCTTAATGCCAGAACGATCGTGAATGAGTACAGCAAAGAAGAAATAAGAGATATAATCCGTGACTTCGGGGAAGAAAAGTGGGCATCCAGAATTGCAGACTTTATCCTTCACAGAAGAAAAGAAAAAAGGATTGAAACAACAGAAGAGTTAGTAGATATTATCAAGGCTGCAATACCAAGTTCTGCCAGAAGAGAAGGTCCGCATCCGGCCAAGCGTACATTTCAGGCCTTAAGGATAGCAGTAAATGATGAACTTGGCATACTGGATAAGACTATAGATGATGGAACAGCAGTATTAAGGCCGGGGGGAAGGTTTTGCATAATAACATTTCACTCGCTTGAAGACAGGATTGTAAAGAATGAATTTAATAAAAAAGTGAATCCATGTACGTGTCCGCCGGAGTTTCCGGTGTGTATGTGCGGTAAGAAGCCTTTAGCCGGGCTAATAACAAGGAAGCCTATAGTTCCTTCAAAAGAAGAGCTTGAACTTAATCCAAGAGCAAGAAGTGCGAAGCTTAGAGTTTTAGAGAAACTGTGACTATAGTCCCGGGAGTTTATCCAGGGATTAATATAAAACAAAAGATAAAAGGAAAGCAAAACAAAAGACAAAACCAAAAAACATACAAATGATAAAGTATTAAAAAAACAAAAGACAAGAGAGTAAGAAACATGAGAGAAAACAGCTTGAGACTACATAAAATAGCATTCCTAAAAGTTTTAATACAAAATCCTACAAAAGAAAAGTTTAAAAACTACTAAAGACAAATTTTAAAATTACAAAAGAAGAGCTTTAAAAAACAAAAGAAGAAATGAAAGATTAAAATTACAAAGGATGAAAGAGAAAGAGAGAAAAACTTCACATTACAAAAGATAAAGCTTTAGTGCAGAAATTTTCTAGTATGTCTTATTCCGGGTGGGTATGCTTTTTAGCTGGCCCCCGGATTTATTGTCTGTTTTTGGAGTTTTGAGTCTTCTATAAAAGTGTTTTAGAGGCTGTTATTTTTAGATAAATTTAATGCTTTATGGCAATTAGGGACTTTAATTAAAAGGTTTTTAACGGGAATAAAATGTTTAAGAGGTGAATACAAATGATAAAAGATAAAAGCTATATACACGGGACAGCAGCCAGAAAGCTTGAATATGACGTATATGAAGAGAATAAGGTCCTTAATGCCAAAAGAAAGCAGCGCAGCAGTAACAAGGTCAAGATAAAACTCATCCTAAGTTTGCTTGTAATTTTCTCATTGGGCAGCCTTGTGATGTATAGGTATACGCAAATAACCGAGCTGAACTATAGGATTGACAAAGAGCTGAAAGCCTACAACGAAGTAAAAAATGAGAATATCAGGATAAAAGTCAGCATAGAAAATAATTTGGATATTCAAAAGATAAAGGAAGTAGCAGAAAAAAAACTTGGTATGCAAAAGCCTGATAAGCATCAGATTACATATGTGAAAGTACCCAGAAATGATTTTACTGTTGTTTCTAGTGAGGTAAAGCGTGATAAGGACGGTCCTGGTGTACTGTCTGCCCTTATGAGTAAGGTTGATAAGCTTTCCAAGTTGTTGTATTAGAGATAGCGAACTGTAAAGATAAACATAGATTTCCTTAAGCCTATTTGATTCAAATGGCTTGCTCATCTTGTTTTCTACTTTTACAGTTAGATCTCTTAAGTATAAAGCAATAACTGCTACTTAACAAGCTGCGTCTTGATTTTAAAGTAAAAGCAGGTTTTTTGAGTTTTTAAGAAAACCAAAAGACTTAGTGTTATCTTAAAATTAAGGCGCAGTTTTAATACTGTTATGGATTATGAGATTTTATTGAGCTTTTTTCTTTATTCTTAGTATTGGGGGGATTGATTTGGCTGGTACCAGTCTGTTAATGAAAAAAAGACTTCTAATTTTATTAATGGTTTTTTCTTTTCTAATATTTTGTCTTTTGTTCAGGGTAGGATGGATTCAGATAGTTAAGGGTGGAGAGCTGCAGGAAATGGCTTTTGAGCAGCAAAACCGGGACAGGGAAATTACACCAAGGAGGGGTTCCATACTTGACAGAAATGGAAAAGAACTTGCTATAAGTGCTACTGTAGAGAGAATTGTTGTGAATCCCCAGGAGATAGATAAGTCGCCTGAAGCAAGGGAACAGATTGCTCAAAAACTGGCAGAGATTCTAGGTATGGAAAAAGCTGATGTACTAAAGAGGATAAACCGGAACAGCCGTTATGAAATAGTAAAGAAGAAGGTTGAAAAGGAAATAGCAGATATAGTAAGACAGTGGAAAAAAGAAGCAAAGATTGACGGTATATATATTGATGAGGACACGAAGCGATATTATCCCAACAGGAACCTGGCTGCTCACATCATAGGTTTTACAGGTGAAGACAATCAGGGTCTTGACGGAATAGAAAGTGTTATGGAAAAATATTTAAAAGGGATACCTGGTAAGATTCTTAGTGAAGTGGATGCCAGGGGACGCCAGATGCCCTTTTATGAGGAAAAGCGTATAGAACCCCAGGATGGACTAAATGTGGTACTTACCATTGATGAAACTATCCAATATTTTGCTACAAAGGCTATTGAAAAGGCCATAGATGACAATAAGGTTTTAAATGGAGCTGTAGCAATAGTTATGGACCCAAGAAACGGAGATATTCTTGCAATGGTTTCAAAGCCCGACTTTGACTTGAATGACCCAAGATCAGCTCCCCCGGGGGTTGAACCTTCTACATGGAAAGGCAATACGTTGGATGATATTAAGAAGCTTCAGCAAACTGTATGGAGAAACAAGTGTGTAGTAGATACTTATGAGCCTGGATCAACATTTAAAGCATTTACCTCTGCCGCAGGAATTGAGGAAGGTGTGGTTACTCCTGACACAATGACAAGCGATGCTACCATAACCGTACAGGGTAAGAGAATTAACTGCTGGAAGCCTAATGCACATGGCACGGAAACCTTCAGGGAAGGGGTATATAATTCCTGTAACCCGGTTTTTGTTAAAGTGGCACAGGACCTTGGAGTTGAAACCTTCTATAAATATATAAAGGCTTTCGGTTTCTATGATAAGACTAGAATTGAGCTTCCCTGGGAGGAGCAGAGTATATTCCATAAGAAGCCCAAGGAAATAGATATGGCGGTTGCGTCTTTCGGACAGAGATTTCAGATAACACCGCTGCAGCTAATCGCAGCTTACGGGTCCATAGCAAACGGCGGCAAGCTTATGAAGCCGAGGCTGGTTAAAGAGTTAACCGATCAGGAGGGAAATATAGTAAAGAAGTTTGAGCCAGAGGTAGTAAGAAATGTTATTTCAAAGCAGACTTCAGATACTTTAAGAGATATACTGGAAGGAGTAGTATCTGAAGGTACAGGTAGAAATGCGTATGTAAAAGGCTATAGAGTAGCCGGGAAGACCGGTACATCCGAGACTACGACTGAAGGAAGGTATATAGCATCCTTTTCAGCCTTTGCACCTGCAGACAACCCGGTTATATGCGTACTTGTTGCACTTGATAACCCAACGGGAGATACGTATTACGGGGGGCAAATAGCAGCTCCCGTTGCAGGGAAAATTGTTGAAGACACTTTAAATTACCTGGAAGTTGAAAGAAGGTATACTGAAAAAGATAAGGAAATGTTGGCAGAAGAGGTATTTGTTCCTGATATTAGGGATAAAACTATAGATGAGGCAAAAAAGATTCTAAAAGATTGTGGACTTGAATATAAAATAGAAGGGGAGAATATAGATACAGGTACAGTCATAAAAGAACAGACACCTAAGCCTGGTGTTGCCATAGCAAAAAAATCTGTTGTGATAGTGTACACCTATACCCCGGAAAAGGAAATAATGGTTAGGGTTCCGAATATAGCGAACAAAACTATATCTGAAGCAACCCAAACCTTGAATGATGCAGGATTGAATATTAAGATTAACGGAATGGGTACCGCTGTAAAGCAAAGTATCGAACCCGGTAAGGAGATACCGAAGGGTGGCGTTGTTGTAGTTGATTTTAGGTACCTTGATACAGACTAGAAGCAAAACTATAAGATTCTATTGGGGAGGAGCAGATTCTCCCTGATAGACTTTATTTGCTCTCCTTAAATGAAATAGAAGAGACTAAATAAAGTATCCTCGACGGGTATGAGATTTTATTGATTTTTTACATAAGACAGAATAGGAGGATTTTTATGTTACTAAAGGAGCTTGTCAAAGGGTTAAGTATAACTGATGTATCAGGAGATTTGGATGTTGAAATCAAGGATATTGCATATGATTCTCGAAAGGCAAAGGCTGGTTCGCTTTTTGTCTGCATAGAGGGTTTTAAGGTAGACGGTCACAAGTTTATACCCCAAGCCTTGGAGAATGGAACCAGAGCATTTTTAGTCCAAAAGGATGTAGAGGTGCCAGAGGGTGTGTCGGTAGTTAGGGTTGAAGATACGAGATATGCCTTGGCCAGTGTATCCGACATTTTTTATGGCCACCCATCAGGAAAGTTTAATCTTGTGGGTGTAACAGGTACAAAGGGCAAGACAACTACCACTTACATGATTAAGTCAATCCTTGAAGCTTATGGGCAAAAGGTTGGGCTTATAGGAACAATCTCAAACAGGATAGGAGAAGAAGTGCTGCCAACAGATAGGACAACGCCGGAAAGCTATGACCTTCAGGAGCTCTTTAGCGAAATGGTTGAAAAGAAGGTTAACAGTGTGGTTATGGAAGTGTCCTCCCATGCTTTAGAGCTTCACAGGGTAAGCTGCAGTGAGTATGATATCGGGATATTTACAAACCTTTCAAGAGACCACCTGGACTTTCACAAAACATTTGAAAATTATCTTAATGCAAAAATCAAACTGTTTAAGATGTGTAAGAAGGGTCTTATAAATATAGACAATGAATATGGCAGGGAAGTAGTGGACAATGCACTGTGCGAAGTATATACCATGGGTATTGATAATAAAGCGGATATAAGAGCTGTAGATATTGTAAAACACTCCGATAGTGTGGAATTTAAAGTTATAAGTCCCTGGTTTAGTGGAGATATAAAGGTCAATATTCCGGGTAAGTTCACAATTTACAATGCCCTTGGAGCTATAGGGAGTTGTGCTCTGATGGGAATTCCTTTTGAGTATATAAGTAAAGGATTAAAGAACGTAACTGTTCCGGGAAGAGCAGAGATTGTAGATTTGGGCAAGGACTACACTGTAATGATTGATTATGCTCATTCGCCGGATAGCCTTGAGAACATTCTTACCACAGTTAAGGGATATGCGCCGGGAAGGGTAGTCTGTGTTTTTGGGTGCGGAGGGGACCGTGACAGGACGAAAAGGCCTGTAATGGGTGAAATATCAGGAAAGTTGGCAGATTTTACGGTAGTAACCTCTGATAATCCAAGGACTGAAGACCCCGAAGCGATAATTAAGGATATAGAAGAAGGTATTAAAAAGGCCGGTGCCGCATATATAACAATTGTGGATAGGCGTGAAGCAATAAAATACGCAATAGAGAATGCCAGGCCAAAGGATATTATATTACTTGCAGGCAAAGGGCATGAAACATATATCATATTGAAGGATAAGACAATCCACTTTGATGAAAGAGAAGTAGTCAGGGAGATATTAGACGAACTAAACAATTAAAGGCAATATACTTGACTTGGAGGATACTTTAAAATGGAGACTTTAAAGTGTGAAGAAATAGTAAAGGCCACAGGGGGGGTACTGCTGTCAGGGGACATGGATGCGAGTTTTGACAGCATATCCACTGACTCAAGAAAAATTAAGCAGGGAGATTTGTTTATTCCTCTTATAGGTGAAAAGTTTGACGGCCACCAATACATTGAGAACTCTTTTAAGGAGGGGGCCAAAGGCTGTCTCACACAAAAGAACATAGAGCCTTTAGGGGATAAAATTATAATAAAAGTTCAGGATACTTCAAAAGCCTTAAGAGATCTGGCATCCTATTACAGGCAGAAGTTTGATATTCCCTTTGTAGGTATTACAGGAAGTGTGGGAAAGACCAGTACCAAAGAAATGGTTTCAAGTGTATTAAGCAAGGGGTTTAATGTACTAAAAACCCAGGGAAATTTTAATAATGAGATTGGAGTACCCCTCACAGTTTTCGGTCTTGAGAATTCCCATCAGGCTGCTGTGGTTGAAATGGGTATGAGCGGTTTTGGTGAGATAAGCCGTCTTACATCTATAGTGAAGCCGGATATAGCAATAATTACAAATATAGGATTAGCCCACATAGAAAAGTTGGGATCTAAAATAAATATTTTAAAAGCAAAAATGGAAATATTAGAGGGCTTAAACAGCCAAGGTTTGGTAATACTAAATGGTGATGATAATTTGCTATACGGTTTAAAGGGGCTTTTAAAGTTTCGGACGGTGTTCTACGGGTTTGAAGAGGGACTTGATTACCAGGCCTACAATGTGAATTCTTTAGGTGAACAGGGTTCTACATTTGAAATTACAATAGGCAATAGAGAATACAAGATACGTGTTCCCGTACCGGGCATTCATAATGTTTACAATGCTCTTGCCGGTCTTGCGGCAGGTATTGAACTGGGCATACCTGTAGGTAAAATAGTAGAAGGTATCGAGGAGTTTACACCGGAAAAAATGAGGCTCAATATAATAAATCATAACGGGATAAAAATTATAAATGATGCCTATAATGCAAGTCCACAGTCCATGGAGGCAGCTATCAATGTTTTAAAGGATATTTCGGGAAATAAAAGGACAATAGCGGTTCTTGGAGATATGCTTGAATTAGGAGATATGTCCTATAAGGCGCATTTTGATGTAGGAAAATTTGCTGTGGCAAGAGGAGTGGACTATATTGCAGCAGTAGGGGAAAATGGGAGAAATATAGCTCATGGTGCTATAGATGCCGGGGCAGAAGCTTATAAGGTTTTCCAGTTTAAAGACAATGAAGAAGCGGGTAAATTTTTAAAAGGTTTTGTAAAGACTGATGATGTCCTGCTTGTAAAAGGATCCCGGGGAATGAAGATGGAGGAAATAGTAAATATGTTGACAACAGGAGCTTAAGAGTGTACATTTATTTTGCGTACAACGCAAATTTATTGGATTTGGTTATCCATACTATGGGGGAGATAGAATTTGAATTTACCTTTTAACATGTCGATGCACGTTGTAATATTTATTATTAGTTTTATATTTTCACTTGTTTTAGGACCTATATTGATTCCTGTTCTGACAAGGCTGAAATTTGGCCAGACAGTTCGTGATGACGGACCTAAATCCCACTATAAAAAAACGGGTACTCCTACAATGGGAGGAGTAATTTTCCTGATTCCCGTTTTAGTACTGGCAATTTTTTATGCAAGGTATGATACAAGAATCCTGCCCCTTGCTTTTGTTACGCTGGGATTTGGGCTTATTGGTTTTATAGACGACTTCATTAAGGTTGTAAAGAAGAGAAAAGACGGACTTTACTGGAATCAGAAAATGTTCGGTCTTTTACTTATAGCCGTTATGTTCTCATTCTACGTTTCACGTACACAAACCGGAACGGATATTATTATTCCGTTTATAGGAATGGAAAGGACTCTCCCGTTAGGATGGCTTTTTGTACCTTTTTCAATAGTTGTACTAATAGCTGCAACAAATTCGGTAAATATAACTGACGGCCTTGATGGCCTGGCTGCAGGAGTAACTCTTATAATAACCGTATTCTTTACAATAGTAGCCATGACCCGGAATGAATGGGACTATGTGAAAATATTCTGTTCTATAGTTTCAGGGGGATGTCTGGGGTTTCTGGCTTACAATACGCATCCTGCAAGGGTATTTATGGGGGATACAGGTTCATTGGCTTTAGGAGGAGCCGTAGGCTCTATTGCAATAATGATGAAGATGCCTCTAATATTGGTTATAGTAGGCGGTATTTATGTAGTTGAGGCTTTATCTGTAATGATTCAGGTTTTATCATTTAAGATGACAGGGAAGAGAGTATTCAAAATGGCACCTATACATCACCATTTTGAGCTCTCGGGATGGAAGGAAGTAAGAGTAGTTTCGGTCTTTTGGACTGCAACCATACTTCTATGTGTTGTAGGCTTACTGGCCTTAAGATTAAAGTTTTATTAGTACTTTTATTTTTACTTTTAAGGCAATAAGCTTTAGAGGGGGTATATAATGAACTCTAAAAAACCGTTTGACTTTCTCATATTCATGGCAGTTTTAATATTGCTTTCTTTAGGAACCATAATGGTGTTTAGTTCCGGTGCTCCGCACGCTTACAACTATCTACAAGGAGATACCTACTACTTCCTTAAGAAACAGTTGATGTATGCCCCTTTGGGACTTTTTGCAATGTTTGTAACCATGAATATAGACTACAGAAAGCTAGGGAAATGGTCGCCTGTTTTTCTTATATTCAGTATTGTGCTTCTTGTGCTTGTATGTATCCCCGGAATTGGTAAGGAATTAAATGGTGCAAGACGATGGTTTATTTTTGGCGGATTCAACTTTCAGCCTTCAGAAACCGCCAAACTGTCTATCATACTTTTCTTCTCATATAGCCTCTCAAAAAGGAAGGATGAGCTTAAGTATTTCTTTAAGGGGTTGGTTCCATATCTGGTTATAATAGGTTTAGTTGCGCTGTTGCTGCTTTTGGAACCACACCTTAGCGGAACTATCGTAATAGGTATGGTAGCTTGTATAATTCTATTTAGTGCGGGTGCCAGAATTAAACATTTCATGCTGCTGGCTTTGCCTGCTGTAGCCGGTGTAACAGCTTTGGTATTGACTTCTGAATACAGGATGAAGAGATTGATATCCTTTTTGGATCCCTGGAAAGACCCCCAGGGGGGAGGATGGCAGGTTGTGCAGTCACTCTATGCCATAGGTTCCGGGGGACTTTTTGGAAGAGGTCTCGGCAAGAGCCTTCAGAAGTTCCTGTATATACCCGAGCCATATAATGATTTTATTCTGGCTGTATTGGCAGAAGAGCTTGGATTTATAGGTGTGTTGACAGTTCTGCTGCTGTTTCTGATATTTATCTGGCGCGGTGTCAAGGTTTCCATGAATGCTCCTGATGCCTTCGGAAGTCTGGTAGCTATCGGTATAACTTCACTGATAGCTGTTCAGGTCATAATAAACGTTGCGGTTGTTACATCATCAATGCCTGTAACGGGAATGCCGCTTCCGTTTTTCAGCTACGGAGGGACATCACTCATTTTTCTTATGAGCGGTATAGGAGTACTTCTTAATATATCAAAGCACGCTAATTATGAAAGAATTTGAGGTGAATAGATTTTGAAGGTACTAATAAGCGGGGGAGGAACTGCCGGGCATATTAACCCGGGGCTCGCTATTGCCAAACATATAATGAAAATGGACCCGCAGTGTGAGATCCTATTTGTTGGGACCGAGAGAGGTCTTGAAACCAAACTGGTTCCAAGAGAAAATTTCAAGCTTGAACTTATCAGGGTAAGGGGATTTAGAAGAAAGCTTTCACTAGATACGCTGCTTTCTATTAAGGAGTTGTTTGTGGGACTTTTGGAGGCAAGAAAGGTTATTAAAAGTTTTAAGCCGGATATTGTAATAGGCACAGGCGGATATGTTTGTGGTCCTGTGGTATTTAATGCTTCGAAAATGAAGATTCCAACATTGATTCACGAGCAAAATGCTTTTCCCGGTGTGACAAACAGGATATTGTCAAAGTTTGTTAACAGGGTGGCTATAAGCTTTAAAGAATCCACCAGGTTTTTTAAAGGCGGAAAGAAAATAGTATTTACCGGCAATCCAATAAGAAATGAAATGCTTGAGGTGGATAGGGAAAGTGCAAGAAGAAAACTTGGGATACCTAAGGATAAACCTCTGGTAGTTATATTTGGGGGAAGCAGGGGGGCCCAGACCGTCAATGAGGCTGTTTCAGAGCTTATTAAAAAGCATGGAAAGGATGACAAGTTTCACCTGATATTTGCAACAGGAGAAGCCCTATACGAGAAAATAACCAGGAATATAGGGGATATTAAGTCCCCAAATATAAATGTGGTACCCTATATCTATGACATGAGCAATGTAATGGCTGCAGCAGACCTTGTAGTGTCCAGAGCGGGAGCAATAACTATAAGTGAACTGACAGCATTAGGTGTTCCCTCTATATTGATTCCATCACCATATGTAACAGCAAATCACCAGGAACATAATGCAAGGGCCTTAGAGGAGCAGGGAGCAGCGGTAGTAATCCTGGAAAAAGATTTGAATTCTGATATATTATTTGATAAAATAATAAGCTTGATTGGTGATAAAGAGGGGCTTGCCAAAATGGCAAGGAATGCAAAGCGGATGGGTATAACCAATGCTGTTGAAAAGATTTATGTAATGGTAAAAGAAATAATGGAGAATAAGAATTCTCATTAAAAGGGGGTCCTAAAGGGTCTCCTTTTTGCTATAAACGATAAAGGAACACTTTTGTAAACCCAGCATAAAATAATAATATATACCAGAGATATATAAGCTAAAAATTATTGTTAGGGGTTAACCACCGAGTATTACGGAGGTGCTTGATTATGAGCAAACTGATTGTGACAGGTGGGCAGAAGTTAAAAGGAGAAATAGTTGTTGAAGGTTCGAAGAACGCTGTTCTGCCCATATTAGCAGCTACTGTCTTAAACGATGGAATAAGTGTTATTAATAATTGTCCAAGATTACGAGATGTAGAAATAATGCTTGAGATTTTAAGGAAAATAGGGTGTAAGGTGAGCTTTGAAGGAGATACAGTAACGGTAGATTCTTCAACTATAAATACCACCGAAATTCCCGAAGATCTCGCAGTAGAAATGAGGTCTTCAATTATTTTTATGGGCCCGATTTTGTCAAGGTTTAAAAAAGTGACTATAAGCTACCCGGGTGAGTGTGAAACACTATGGGCACATTAATGTAAGTACTATATGATTCGTGCAGCCACTCGAAGAAGTGAACCATCTGCTTTTATCTTTAGCGGGAATGCTATAACTTCAAAACTCTCTTCTTTAAGGAGCTTTTCTACATTGGTCAGGTTCTCAATTATAAGAATATTGTGTTCAAAAAGGAGCTTATGTATGTCAAAGGGGTACTTATCTGGAGATGGAGAATCCATTCCCAGGATTTTAATCTTTCTATTTGCTAAGTACCGGGCAAACTCCATGTCTATAACAGGAATTTCACTAAAGTACTCTTTTGTACCGAATTTTTTATCCTGACCGGTACATAGCAGCAGGATAGAATTTTCAATTACCTTTTTCTCATACTCCTTCTTCATTTTTATAATAGGTTCATTTCTTACGTCCAAAACACAGCCATTTCCGATAAAGCTCTCAAGAGGCAGATCACAGACATATTTATTTGACTTTGTAAGATGCATTGGGGTATCCAAATGAGTTCCTGAATGCATACTTATCTCCAGTCTATGATTGTTATACCCGTCGGCATCCAATTGTTTTGTCTGATAGAGCCGGGTTTCTTCATCCCCCGGATATACGGGCTGAAAGTCTTCTATTGTATGAGTTAGATCAATTAGTCTTGTCATGGCTGTACTCCCTGGTTTTTATAATTATATATAAGGTCCAGAGTTATAACCTCCTGGATAATCTTTAACTGTGTTGGTGTAAAATATTTCACACCTATACGGTTTGCAGGAACCTGAAAGCAGTATTCAAAAAAAGCAATAAGCCAGCTTATTACTATAATCAAAAAAAGAGGAGCCGAACTGTCCTTATATTTTAGATGACCATACCATGCAAAGGTCATAAATACATTTGAAATAATCAAAAGAATAATTGTCCACATACCTAAATCAGCCTTTAGAAATTAGTATTAAAAAACCACCGATTTCTCGATGGTTAGTTTGGTGCGAAGAGTGGGACTTGAACCCACACGGTTGCCCACACGCCCCTCAAACGTGCGCGTCTGCCAGTTCCGCCATCCTCGCATATAATAAAACAGTATACACTTTTGATGAAACAATAACCTCAAAGGGTACTAATCAGAGGTTTCTTGAATCAGCATAATAAATTATACTAGCATATTATTTATGTGTCAATAGTTTTTTTGATAAAATTTATGGAAATATTAAAGTTGAAAAAATAAAAAACTACTGCTAGAATATAGTGAAAATAACTTTAAGAAAAGTGGGAGTAAAATGGAAAAAGGTTTAATTCAGGTTTATACAGGAGACGGAAAAGGTAAGACAACTGCTGCTGTAGGGCAAGGGATAAGAGCCTTGGGGCGGGGGAACACGGTTTATATGGTGCAGTTTTTAAAGAGCCAGGATACTGGGGAGCTTTTTACATTAAAAAAGCTTGAACCTGGCTTTAAGGTCTTTAGATTTGAAAAGAAACGCGGCTTTATTTGGAACCTAAGTGAAGAAGAGAAGAGGGAGCTAAAGGAGGAAATTAGAGAAGCATTCGATTTTGTAAAAATGACTCTTAAAAGTAATGAATGCGACCTCTTGATACTGGATGAAATAATGGCGGTTATGAGTAATAAACTGCTTGATGTTAGTGATGTTATCAGTGTTCTAAAAAACAAGCCTTCAAAGGTGGAAATAATTCTTACGGGTAGAAATGCTCCGAAGGATATACTGGATTTAGCCGACTATGTTTCAGAAGTTGTCTTAAGAAAGCACCCATTTGAGAAGGGCGTAGGGGCCAGGGAAGGAATTGAGTATTAATAAGGAATAAATATACTTAATAAGAAAGCCGGCAAGGCCGGCTTCTACTCTATTGCGAACTCCTTTTTAATTGAAGAGACAACCTTATCTACATCCTTTTCGTGAATAAGATAGGATATATCTACTTCAGATGTGGTAACAAGTTTGATCTCAATGCTTTCATTTGCAAGAATAGTAAAGAGTCTTGCAGCTACTCCGGGAATTTTTTTCATTTCTTCACCGAATACAGACACTTTAGTGTTGTAAGCGTCCACTTCTATAACCAATTCATGTACTGTTTCCTTATACTTGTTAAGTGCAGTTATGGCTTTAACCAGGTCTTCCGACGGAAGACTGAATGATATGTTTACATTTCCTCTATATGGAGGAACTTTACTAACCATATCAATATTAATGTTTTCACTTGCTATAGAAGTAAATATGTCGGAAATTAACTTTATGTCGTCAGGAAGATTATCCAGCGTTATTAAAGCAACATTGTAGGAAACGTCAATATTTGTAACCGGTTTTGGGGACATATCCAAAACACCTCCTATTCGAAGTTTAAACGCCTATTTACTTTGAATGAGGTCATTCATATTATACATGCCAGGCTGTTTATTATATAAGAATGCCGCTGCATTTAGAGACCCTACCGCAAAAATATCCTTTGACATTGCTATATGGTTTATTTCTATAATTTCATCGTTTCCGGCAAAAATTACAGAGTGGTCTCCAACAATAGTACCGCCTCTAACAGCATGTATACCAATTTCAGTTTTGCTCCTCTTCTTTCTTCTTGAGTGTCTGTCATATACATACTCCTGCTGCTCGTTTAGAACGGAGTTTATAGCATCCGCAATAGCCAGAGCAGTTCCGCTGGGAGCATCAATTTTTTGATTATGGTGTTTTTCAACAATTTCAATATCAAAGTTGTTTTCAAGAACTTTGGCCGCTTTCTTTACCAAATCCAGCAGCAGGTTGACACCTAACGACATATTGGCAGAGAAAAACACAGGTATATATTTGGATACATCTTTAAGCATTTTTATCTGTGAGTTGTTCAGACCGGTAGTTGCTACGACTGCCGGAATCTTTCTTGAAACGGCAAATTCAATCAGGTTTTCTAAAGCTGCCGGATGAGAAAAATCAATTATTACATCGATTTTTACATCGCACTTTTTCAAGTCTGTAAAGACAGGATAAGTGTTTTGTATAGATGTATTGACATCAAAGCCCGCTGCAATCTTTAACTCTTCCTTTTGAGATGCAAGCTTGGTGATTACCTGACCCATTTTACCGTTACAGCCACTTAACAATATATTTATCATTAGAACAGCACTTCCTTTTTTACATTAGTATACTATTTTTTATTAATATATGGATCATCTGTTTATTTTAGCGTAAGTTTATTTGTTTCCAACTACACGCTGTGATATGTATGAGAATAGGATAATATTAAAACGCCGTATTTTACGGCGCTTTAATTAGATTAGCCCATAATTTTTCAATGTATCTTTTAAAGTATTAAGGTTTTTCTCACTCATATCTACCAAAGGCATACGACATTTTCCTACTTCCATACCCATAAGGTTCATAGCTGCTTTGACCGGGATAGGGCTTACTTCTATAAATAGAGCTTTTATAAGGTCTAATAATCTAAGCTGTATTTTTCTGCTCCCTTCAATATCTCCGGAAAGGAATTTGACCACCATGTCATGAGTATCTTTTGGGATTATATTTGCCATAACAGATATAACACCTTTGCCTCCTAAAGCAAGCAGTGGCACCACCTGGTCATCATTGCCGGAATAGATGGTAAAATCATCTCCGCAGAGATTAACAATCTCTCCAACCTGACCTAGATTACATTCCTTTATGGCAACAATGTTTTCTATTTCAGACAAAGCCTTCACTGTTTGAGGATCTATATTAAGGTTTGTTCTGCCTGGTACGTTATATAAAATAGCCGGAATCTTTATACTGTTTGCTATTAACCTGAAGTGTTCATAAAGCCCTTTTTGTGTTGTCTTATTATAATAGGGGGTCACTGTCAGTATGGCATCAGCACCTACATCTTCAGCATATTCACTTAGTTCAATTGCATGACGGGTATCGTTGCTTCCGGTACCGGCAATTACAGGTACTCTTTTATTTACTCTTTCAACTGCAAACTTTATTGCAGCTTTGTGCTCATCATCCGGCATTGTTGACGCTTCACCGGTAGTTCCGCAGATTACAATTGAATCAGTACCTTCTTTAATTTGAAAATCAATGAGTTCTCCCAATTTTTCAAAATTTATACCGTTATCTGTAAAAGGTGTTACAATAGCTACTCCTGAACCGGTGAATATTGGTTTTCTCATAATTAAACATCCTTTCATTTTTTTATAATGTCTAAGATATTATGATTTTACCTTGATTTACTAATTTCTATTATTATATATTCGAAAATTCGAAATTTTGATCCAAAAACACAAAAGGCTATTTATTCCACATCTTTATTAGCTCCTGTGCAATTTGAACTGCATTTGTTGCAGCACCCTTCCTGATATTATCTGCAACAACCCATAGGTTTACTCCGCTTTCAACACTTTCATCACGGCGGATCCTACCTACAAATGTTTCATCCCTTCCAGAGGCGTTAACCGGCATTGGATAAACATTGTTTGCTACGTCATCCTCAACTATTACACCTGGAGCATTTCTTAATACTTCTTTTAACTCATCCAAGTCAAACTGTTTTTCAAATTCAACGTTAACAGATTCACTGTGACCGTTAAACACAGGTACTCTAACAGTAGTAGCAGTAATTCTAAGACTCTGATCTCCTAAAATTTTTCTGGTCTCATGCACCATTTTCATTTCTTCCTTTGTATAACCGTTTTCAAGGAAGACATCAATATGGGGTAAACAGTTGCCTGCTATAGGATGAGGGAACTTCTTAGGAGCTTCTCCCTTAAGACCGTTTTCAAGGTCGGAATATCCTTTCATACCTGCACCTGACACAGCCTGGTATGTTGAATATACTATTCTTTTAATCCTGTATTTGTCATGTAAAGGTTTTAAAGCTACAACAGCCTGTATTGTAGAACAGTTTGGATTAGCGATGATACCTTTGTTCCATGCGATATCCTGGGGATTAACTTCAGGTACAACCAACGGAACTGTAGGGTCCATTCTCCATTGACTGCTGTTGTCCACAACTATACAGCCTTTTGAAGCAGCTATTGGCGCAAATTTTTCACTTGTGCTTCCGCCGGCAGAGAATAAAGCAATGTCAATTCCTCTATCAAAGGATGTTTCTGTCAATTCTTCTACTATATAGTCCTTGCCGTTAAAAGTAATTGTTGAACCGGCAGAACGGCTAGAAGAGAAGAAATATATATTTTCAATAGGCAGGTTTCTTTCTTCCAATACTTTTATGAATGTTCTACCAACCATTCCTGTTGCTCCAACAACAGCTAATTTGATCTTTTTCATTACAAACGACCTCCTAAATTATTAAATATACATGTAAATTTTCGGCTTTTGTTTGACCCACTATGTAAGACGGCATCGCCTTACCGTGTTTTTACTATGTTGTATACAAATTAAAAAAGCTGGTATGGACACCAGCAGTTCACTCTTATACAATAATGCAGTAATACATCTGCAAAACTTATGAACTGATAGCGCTCCATCAAATGATTGATGACAATCATATAGTTATTAACCGTATGACCAGAAGATACCTTTATGGGAAAGTACATTCTTCGGCGATTTACCCTTTCTGCTTTCAGCATTAAAGCCCATACTTTTTTGAAAGCATACTATTGAAAACCGCACCTCTATCAAATTTATTTTTATTTTTTAATAATTCTAACATTTCAAAGTTGATATGTCAAACTATTTATTTTCACAAATATGTGTGTAACGAGTATCAACTATAATATTATATGCTTTATATAAAGTAGAATTGTCAAAGAAAAAATCAAATTTCATTTTACAATTATGTTACAAGGAAGGGAAATGGAAGGTTTTGTCGAACTGTAATTGTATAAGTAAGCGAAGCTTATTACAAAAGATAAAACTGGAGGATGGTATGAGAGGTTGTTTTGTGACGAGACATAAATTTCTATGGATGGGTTTTAAAGCCGCATCTTTATTGGTATTACTTGTTTACCTTATATCTAATGTAAATATCACTGCCAATGCTTATGCAAATATACCTGAAAAAGTCAGGATAGGACTCTACTTTAATGATTCCCAAACCAAACAGAACTCTGCAGTAACAAGCTTTATAGTAGATGCGGGAAGCGGAATACAACTAGGAAGCTTTCAAAATAATGTGTTTACTGTTTTGGTTGAGGAAACTACAAGTGCTGCTGTAACTATAAGAAAAGATGCCTTTTTTGTGAAAGGTAGCAGCGGACTGACGGAATATAATCCGTCGTCTACACCAATTCCAGGTGGAGAAAGAGTAGGAGCATATCATATTAAAATCGGTGAAGATTTTGCTGATTTAAAGTCATTGAATACCAAACTTCAGGAGATAAAACAAAAGGGCATTGACGCTTACCCTGCTTATGTCGATAAATGGCAGATATGGACAGGCTTCTATGTTGATGAAAATGATGCACAGATGTCAATCCTGTATTCATTGGAGCCGGTGCTCGGAAGTAACAACTATCAAATTGTAAATCCATCACCCACAAGGATAACAGCCATTTCAAAAACCGGACAGGTTATGCTCATGTTTGACAGTGCTGCTGCAGTGTTTCAAGTTCATCCAAGTCCTAAAAACGTACCTAATGTACTAAGGATAAATAGTGATGACAAGAAGAGGTTTAGGGGCGGGCTTGAGGTCCGGAGGTTAACGGGAAGTGATATGACTGTAATTAATGTTGTCCCTACAGAGCAGTACCTATATGGTGTTGTTCCCTACGAGATTGAGGCCAGTTCACACCCGGAAGCTTTAAAGGCCCAGGCGGTAGCGGCAAGGACCTATACACTGAATAATATGAAGAAATACAGCAGGCTGGATTTTAATTTGTGTACAACTGTTTATTCCCAGGTTTATAAGGGGTTTGCAGGTGAGACAGTGTCAACCAACAAGGCGGTGGATGATACAAAGGGAAAGATACTTACATACAACGGCAAGCCGGCAGCAGTATTTTATTTTAGCTCCAGCGGAGGAAGAACGGAGGATGTAAAGAATGTATGGGGAAGCAGTGACTACCCTTATTTAAAAAGTGTTGAAGATAAATATGAATCAGGAAAGTCGTGGCGCTATACTTGGGAAGTTACCTATACAGCTCAAAAAATAAAACAGATAATGACAGAGAGGGGCTTTAACTTAGGCGATATAGTAGGAATTTATATAACCAAAAAATCTGAGGCAGGAAGGGCCACGGAGCTTGTTGTCAAAGGGACAAAGGACCAGCGTATATACACAAACGGCTCCACCAGAAGTTTCTTAAGTCTTGACAGCCAGTGGTATACAATTTCCACAGATGCAGATGTCACAGTCAAGGGGCAGGGAAGTGAACCTTTAAAGACGCAGCTTGCCGGAAAGAAGGTAATGACTGCTTCAGGACTAAAGACTATTAATTCTACAAGCAATAGTGTAAGTATAGTGAGTTCCGGAAATGTAAAAAGGACAGTTGCTCTGGTCCCAACAACTTATACTTTTACCGGAAGAGGCTGGGGCCATGCAGTTGGAATGAGCCAGGAAGGTGCTAAAGGAATGGCTAATGCAGGATTCAAATATGAGCAGATTCTTACCCATTACTTTACCGGAACAAAGGTAGAGTAAGGTTTAAAGTAAAATAAAAAGCGCCATTCTCAAGTTTTGATGAAGGGTGCTTTTTTTATGCATTAATATATTTTGATATAATAACTTTTAATCGAGATTATGAGAAAAAATATGGGGCATACTTTTTAGAGAAAAGCTTTATACTAAGAGATAGGCAAATATTTAGAGAGTTTTTTAAATTTGATCCTTGCGGAAAAAAATGTTTTAATGTATTATTCTACATGTACTGATAACAAAATTTATGAAATGGTGTTAACATTATTATGAAAGCAAGTGATTTTTATTACGATTTGCCAGAAGAGCTAATTGCACAGGAACCTTTAAAGGATAGACACCTTTCAAGGCTGATGGTGCTTGATAAGGATACCGGCAAAATAGAACATAGGGTATTTAGTGATATTGTTCAATACTTAAATAAAGGCGACTGCCTGGTCTTAAATAACACAAGGGTAATCCCGGCAAGACTCTTAGGAGAAAGGGAAGACACAGGCGGCAAGATTGAGTTTGTGCTTTTGAAAAAAGTCAACGGGGACGTCTGGGAAGTTATTTTAAAGCCCGGGAAAAGAGCCAAACCTGGAGCCAGATTTGTTTTCGGGAATGGAGAACTAAAAGCAGAGATTTTGGAAATAGTTGAAGAGGGCAACAGACTTGTGAGGTTTGAGTATGACGGTATTTTTGAACAAATCCTTGACAAGGTTGGAATAGTACCTTTGCCCCCATACATTACAAAAAAGCTTGAAGACTCGGAGAGATACCAGACAGTCTATTCAAAATACCGGGGGTCTGCAGCTGCGCCAACTGCCGGGCTTCACTTTACCAAAGAACTTTTGGATGAGATAGCAAAAAAAGGTATTGAGATCGCTTATGTCACTTTGCATGTAGGCCTTGGTACCTTCAGACCGGTAAAGGCAGAGAATGTTATGGAACATAAAATGCACAGCGAATTCTACAGGATAGATGAAGAAGCCTGTGCAAAGATTAATAAGGCAAAAGAGAGCGGGAATAGAGTCATTGCAGTGGGGACTACCAGCTGCCGGGTCCTTGAGACTGTTGGAGATGAAAACGGTAAACTTAGTCCTAGCGGCGGGTGGACTGATATTTTTATTTATCCAGGCTACAAATACAAAGTGATAGATGCATTAATAACAAACTTTCATCTGCCGGAGTCCACTCTTATTATGCTGGTAAGCTCTTTGGCCACAAGGGATATAATTATTGAAGCGTATAACACAGCAGTCCGGGAACGTTACAGGTTTTTCAGTTTTGGGGACGCTATGCTTATTATATAGACAATTATTTAAAAGGACTAGGAAGGAAATATGAGCGCTATCAGATATGAACTTATAAAGAAATGCAAGCAAACAGGTGCCAGGCTTGGACGGGTACATACTCCTCATGGGTATTTTGATACTCCTGCATTTATGCCTGTTGGAACACAGGCTACTGTAAAGGGCATGTCGCCTGACGAGC
>JBMOLK010000038.1:0-2535 GCA_049325575.1 Bacillota bacterium
TCTCACCAGAGCACAAAAGGAAAAGCTACCCACTAAAATTGGAGACGATGGCTCAATTCGAGTTTATGAGCCAAAAACAAATACGTTCGGTTCTTACAATCCCGATGGCACCACACGAACATTCTATAAACCTCCGCAAGGTCAAAAATATTGGGAGAGGCAGCAAGGGAAAGAGCCATGGACTCCATAAATTGCTCTACCTTATGTCCAGTTTGTGGCTATAATTTAGGATTTGAGCCATGGAAAGATGACTTGCCATCAGATGAGATATGTCCAAGCTGCGGAATTCAGTTTGGCTATGACGATGTTCAGGAGGAGTCGGGGACTGAAGTGCCACGTGAGCAAATATATTTGCAGTGGCGACATAAATGGATATCTGGCGGAATGGTTTGGTTTTCTCAAGGACGTTTCCCGCCGTCAAACTGGAATCCCAAATCACAGCTAAAACGTATAGGAATAGAAATCTGATAGCGACAAAGCCTTCATTTAACAAATCGCTCAACGCCGATGCTCATTACGCTTCGCTTCATTCGCACGGGTTAGCTCAGGCGTTGAACCTGTAGAAAAAGTCCCTCAAAAGCATAAAATAACTCTTGCAATCCTCTATAAAACGCCATATCATTACATGAAGTGAAATCAGAAAACGGGTTATAAGAGGAAGGAAAGATATGGCAAGATACAAAGAATACGATTACTCACAGGGTAAATTCATACCTATCCATTTTGACAAACAGATAGTCCCCGGAACCTTTGAACATACCCTTCATTATTTAATAGACAACGAAATAGACCTGTCGATATTCGATTTACGTTATAAAAACGATGATACAGGAGCTCCGGCATATGACCCATCAATACTTTTGAAGATAATACTGTATGCCTACTCCCGCGGCATAACCAGAAGCAGACAGATAGCGCGTTGCTGCGAAGAAAATATAATATTCATGGCCTTATCAGCAGACACAAGGCCCCACTTTACAACCATAGCGGATTTTATATCCTCGGCAGATAGGGAGATAATCCGGTTATTCCTTGAAGTCCTGATGACATGTGACCAAATGGGGCTTATCGGCAAGGAAATGTTTGCAATAGACGGCTGTAAAATGCCCTCAAATGCCTCCAAGGAATGGAGCGGGACAAAAGAAGAACTTCAGCACAAGAAAGAGAAAATGGAGAAGGCGATAAAGCAGATAATCGGAAGGCATAGGGAGATGGATATAAAGGAAAAAGACAAAGAGATAATCGAGCAGGAAGAAAAGTACGTTGAGACCATCAAGAGCAAAGTAAAGAAGATAAAGCAGTTTCTCAATGAAAACGACGACAAACCAGGCAAGACCGGAAAGCCTATAAAGAGCAATATAACTGATAACGACAGCGCCAAGATGAAGACCTCACATGGAGTAATACAGGGCTATAACGGAGTTGCTGTGGTAGACGACAAACACCAGGTCATAGTCCATGCAGAGGCCTTTGGAGCTGCACAGGAACATGACCTTCTTAAGCCGATGATAGAGGGGACAAAAGAGAACTTTAAAGAACTTGGAGACAACAACGTATTTGATAAGACAAAGCTTGTAGCAGACACAGGATACCATACAGAAGCAAACATGCAGATGGTAATGGAAGAAGGCATAGATGCATACATACCAGATACACAGTTTCGGAAAAGAGACCCCAGGTTTGCAGACGTGGATAAATATAAAGAGCGTGCGAGGAAAGAACGGAAAGAGTATTTTGGCACCCCTGATCTATATAGGCCGCACCGTGATTTTACACTCAGTGAAGACAAAAGATTCTGCATTTGTCCTGCTGGGAAACGGTTACACAGAAACGGTGGCAATTGCATTGTGAACGGAATGCGCGCCATTAAGTTTCGTGGAAGAAAGATGGATTGCAGAGTATGTGAACTGAGACCGAAATGCCTTAAGAGTCAGAAGGCTGAATTCCGACAGATATATTTTTTTCAGGGGACAGATGGATCGAAACCTGAGACATTCACTGAAAAGATGAAACGAAAGATAGATTCAATAAAAGGAAGACTTATGTACAACCGGAGGCTTGGGATAGCAGAACCTCCCTTTGCGCATATCAAATCCATACTGGGGCTGGACAGATTCAGGCTGAGAGGGAAACGAAAGGTAAATATCCAATGGCTTTTGTACTGTATCACTCATAATCTGATAAAAATACACCGATTCGGGGAAGGATTTGCATGATGGGAGTAGGAGAAAAGAAATATGAAGCAGAAAACAACAAATATAGAGGAGTAATCTCCGCTTTAAGAGCAATAAAACAGCAAAAAGATTTATTTAGAGAAAATAAAACCCTGCTTTTAAATAAATAAAAACCTTAAAAGAACATGAGAACTTTTGAAAAAGGACTTTTTCTACAGACTCGTTAGAAAATACGCTATTTTTCTATGGGTCGCAAATTTACATCCTTATGAAAATAAATATTGAAGGAACCACTACTTTAAGAGTATAGTTTATATGTGAGTACACAAGGGAATATAATTCAACTTGTTCGTGAATCTGC
>JBMOLK010000039.1:0-2533 GCA_049325575.1 Bacillota bacterium
CCGTAAATGGATATTAATTAATCCTATCTCTTGGCAACCTCTTTTTCTTCAAGCCACTTTTCTGTTCCGATTTCCTTTCTCTTTGTAAGTTCATTTTGTCGAGCAAGAACAGATTTCTTTGCTTCTTCTGGACTCAAAGATGGATCATAGAAATCTGTAAACGTTTTGCATGGAAATTCATCACATAGACCACAATGCTCTAATTGTTTCTTGTTAATACAGCAATCGTATAATGGACAAACTTCAACATTCATCTGAGTTGTCCAAAACGGCTTACCTTCTACATTGCCACATCCTTGGCACTGCTTTTCAAGGTACTCACAAGTTCCACAATATATCCCGCATACAGGTGCTAAAGCGTTATCAATCATCTATTTCTTCGCCTCCTTTCTTTTTGTCTTTTTCTCTTTATAAGGGTTCTGGCGATCAATGAGCCCAATTTTTCTGCCTGCTCTAAATTCTTTGGATTCTTCACACCACCTTTTGCATCTACGCTGAAGACCTTATTGTTTATCCTTGGCTGATAAAATCTAAGTAACCAGGCATATTTTCTAAGCGGTTTTAGAACCCAATTAGTAGAATTATCGAATGATGTTCCAATTATGCTAAATGGTTTGCCAGACAATGGCCAAACAAAGTCTTTATCAACTTCACTTGAAGAATAAACAATCATCATTAGCCTTTCTATCAAGGCAGTAAACTTTGATGGAATTGGGGTATAAAGGGGAATACAGGCAATTATTCCATCAGCCTCAACCATCTTTTGAAAAACTTTATCAAAATCATCATCCTTGATTATACATTCGTGAGGTCTTTCGGCACAACTATAATATTTAACCTCTTGCACGCCAGAATAACAAGCTTTGCAAGGCTTAATCTCGAAATCTGCCAATTGCAATGTCTCTATCTCGATGAACTCGTCTTCCTCCTTTACTCCTTTAAAGGCTGATTGGAGTAATTGATACGAGCTACCATCTTTTCTTTGTGAACCATTAATACCTAAAATTTTCATCGTCTCTTTCTATACGTCTAACGATAGAGCTCACCTGCCCGAGCGAAGCAAGGGTCAGGTGCAGCGATGGGTTGGCAAAATTTGGTTTTGCAAATCAAACAAAACCTTTCTTGTTCCTCCAAAAATATACAATGCTAATAATAGCAAAAATCACGATACAAATAGTAATTATATCCCAAATAACATCATAGGTGGTAGCACCATCCCTTGCAAACATAATATACATTGGAGTCCATATCACATCCATAGAAATTCTTGCACCAAAAGCAATCAAGGCTATAAACAATCCCCATTCTTTTATCTTCCACAAACCAATACCTGCAATAATAAATAATGGACCTATAAAAGTTGCCTCAGCAATGGCTGATGCATAACATACTATTTTATAACTTTCAGAACCTTTAAGAGGTACTGTTCCTGCAAGGAAGCCGATTTGGAGAAAGGTCATAATCAAGCCAATTATAAACATCAACCCAGCTATGATTTTAATCCCCTTTGGTGCTTTGATTTGTTCATTCATCTTTCTTTAATCTGCCTAACGATAGATAGACGAAATTCGTTGTTACTTACTAAAAGATTTATTCTATGATAGAATCATTACACCTTATTTAATAGTTTTGTCAAGAAAAATCTTTTGACTTCGTAAAATTATTGTAATATAATAATAGATGAAGTTCGTCTATTATTGGAAATTTGGCAGATTGAGGGTTAGAGATGAAAAATACAATATTACCTGAGTTTCAAAAATTTCTGTTGTCTCGTGGACTTATTCCTGAAAAAAACATATTTTTCTATGCTCAGTGTGTAAGTAAGTTCCTCGCCTTTTCTAATAAAAATGAAGACATTAATTTTGATTTACGGATTGAAAAGTTTTTAAATCACCTAAAATCAGAAAAAAGTATTTCTGATTGGCAAGTTAGACAGGCAGACAATGCCTTACGATTGTATATCAATCATTTTTTTAACGGTAAAATTTTAATCCTCACCCCTAACATTACCCGAAAAAATTAATAAAGAATGATATTTTTTACTTGACAGACAAGAGGTTTTATGATATAATATTTATATGGACAGTCAAGAGATATCAAAGCAAATTTTAAGGGTATTGCGTCTAACTTATAATTATCTATCGAAGCCGCAATTAAAGAATTTAGCAGATGTGGTAGCAGCCTTTTGTTACAATGAAACTTTTGCGTTGCGTGAGATAGCTTCAAAGATACCAGGGGAAAGCAATGTTAAGCATAAGTTAAAGAGATTAGTTTATTTTCTTGATAGTTTGGACGAGGATTTTTGGAAGAGTTATATTAAGACTATATTTTGTTTACCTTAATTTTAGGTTAGGGAAAAGGAAGTATATTAGTCTGTTAATAGATGCTACTACACTCAAGGATGATTTTTGGATTTTATCAGCGAGCATAAGTTTTTGTGGCAGGGCAATACCAGTGTATTTAAAGATATGGACTGGAGTAAATACGAGTTACGATTATTGGGATAGGGTTAAAGAATTTCTAAAAGGATTAA
>JBMOLK010000040.1:0-21178 GCA_049325575.1 Bacillota bacterium
TATAACTCTTTATTGAATAGGTTCTTGGAATCAGATCATAATCATTATTAAAATTAAACATAGTAATATGCACCCCCAATTAAATTATACAACCCCAAATTAGTCAAAATCCAGAGGATAATGTTTCTTGGCACACCAGTATTCACCTTAGCATTTCTTGTACCATCACAGCAGGAGTCAAGTTATATATTTACTAATTATGTTATTGAAGTTATAATTTACTTAAGATAATCAAAACAAAGCTTATAGATTTAAAGCAAGAAGACTGCGAGGAGGTGTACTGATGCATATAATAACATGGGTTTTCATAGTATTGGGTTTAGTTGCAGCAGGCTTTTTCGGGCTAATTTTCTTAGTGATAATGCTCTCTTCCAAACCTACACGAGGTAGAAAAATAGATGATTACACTAACTCTAAAAAAGCTTTATTGGTAGTGGATATACAGGAAGACTTTACTGGAATTGCTGCTAGAAGTCCGTTTCCCTTCAAAGGCTCTGATACGCTTATTTCAACAGTTAACAGGTTATTAGACGCAGCATCCGGTAATGACTTGCTAGTAGCCTATATAGGTCATGAACTCCCCGACAATTTTATAAGCAGAGCCTTGACAGGCAGCAGATCTATAAAAGGACAGCCGGGTGCAAGAATGGATTCAAGATTACATATAGTAAACAGTAATTACTTTTCAAAATGTATATCGGACTCGTTTTCAAGCTGGAAGCTTAATGATTTTCTGGAAAATAACCATGTCAATGAAGTATATATTGTGGGCCTGGATGGAGAAAAATGCGTGTACAAAACTGCACTAGGAGCACTAAATCGGGGTTATAAGGTCACAATTATTAAAGATGCTATTGTGTATATGTCCCAAAAGGATTTGAGTGAAGTAACCAAAATGTATGAGAACGACGGTATATCAGTAATTTTCAGCAGTGAATTGTTAAATTGCACTGCCATTACCTGAATTAAGATGACCTTCGGTTTTACCGGAACACATTGTAAGGCACTTATGTAAAAAGCCCTTGCCTATATATTATTTTATAGGTTATCATTAGGCTGTAGCTAATATTTTGTTTTAGGGGATTTTTAATGAATTTTTTGTATATTTTTTTAGCCGTATCCATTACTGCTTTAATTTATATGCGCTATGAAGCAACAAGACTTAAAGTAAGCAGAGTCTACTTTACAGAAAATGAAGAACACTTAAAGGTTATCCAGCTTTCCGATATTCATATAAAATACTTAAGAGTAGATATCAAAAAGATAAGCAGTGTTTTAAAAGCTGAAAAGCCGGATCTCGTTGTCCTTACCGGAGACTATATAAACAATCCCGGACACATCCCTAAGTTCCTGGATTTCCTTGACAATATAAAAGGCGGGTTCAAAGTATGCCTGTGTTTTGGAAATCACGACTATAAAGCCTTGGGGAATAATGAGCGAGCCCTCATGGAGTTTAGAAGGCTTATTGAGGATAAGGGTGTTATGGTGCCTCTAAACAGCTCCTTTTGCATTGAGAAGTATCACAGAAAGTACAATATCATTGGTATTGAGGATCTAAGATCGAAACGCTATAATGTGGAGAAAGCACTCGAGTCATGCTGCAGCACTGCAGAAGCTAACATTGCCCTATCCCACAACCCTGATATAGCATTTGAAATACCCCAGGGAAAAATTGACTATTTGTTATGCGGTCATTTCCATGGCGGACAGATTTGGATGCCGTTTAATCTTGAGTTTAAGCTGCTTCGTGGAGAAAAGCTGTGTAAGATGGGTATAACAAAGGGTGTTCATAGAGTTAATAACCTCACTTTAAATATCAACAGCGGCATAGGAAATGTCTGTTTTCCTTTAAGGTTTTTCTCACCCCCCGAAATATCGGTTTTATACTTTCCATAAAATAAACCCGGCAAACACCGGGTTTATTTTATTTTAATTCACTATTTATATTCACTTTCCAATATTATAAGCGCTCTTCAAGCTTCTTTTTCTGCTCTTCAAAGCCGGGTTTTCCAAGGAGGGCAAACATGTTTTTCTTATACGCTTCAACCCCGGGCTGGTCAAATGGGTTTACGCCAAGGAGATATCCACTGATACCGCAAGCTTTTTCAAAGAAGTAAACCATGCTTCCGAAATAATATTCATTAAGCTCGGGTATGGTAACCATGAGGTTTGGAACTCCACCGTCATTATGTGCCAGCATTGTTCCTTCCAAAGCCTTCTTGTTAACAAAGTCTATATCCTTGCCCGAAATGAAGTTAAGTCCGTCAAGATTATCCTTATCCTCTTTTATAACAATATTCTTCCTGGGCTTTTCAACCTTTATAACAGTCTCAAATATGTTCCTTAGGCCATCCTGTATGTATTGACCCATGGAATGAAGATCGGTTGTGAAATCAACACCTGCTGGGAATATACCTTTTTGGTCTTTTCCTTCACTCTCTCCGTAAAGCTGCTTCCACCACTCGGTAAAATAATGAAGTGAAGGCTCGTAATTTACCATTATTTCAATACTCTTGTTTTTTCTATAAAGAGCATTCCTTACAGCTGCATACTTGTAACAGTCATTTTCCTTTACATTGGGATTATTGTAAAGAGCGTAAGCATCTGCCGCCCCTTTCATCATGCTGTCGATATCTGCCCCGGATACCGCTATGGGAAGTAATCCCACTGCAGTTAGAACAGAAAATCTTCCGCCAATATCATCAGGCACTACGAAAGTCTCATAGCCCTCTTCAGTAGCCAGCTTCTTTAAGGCCCCTTTTTCTATGTCTGTAGTAGCGTATATTCTGCTTTTTGCTCCTTCTTTTCCATACTTGTTTTCCATGTATTCCTTGAAAATTCTAAAAGCAATGGCAGGCTCTGTTGTGGTACCGGACTTGGATATAACATTTACGGAAATTTCCTTGCCCTCAATAACCTCCAGCAGTTCAGCTATGTAAGTAGAGCTAATATTATTGCCTACGAAATAAATTTCAGGAGCTTTTCTTTTTGATTTAGGCAAAACATTATGGAATGTATGTGAAAGCATGTCTATTGCAGCTTTAGCTCCAAGATATGAGCCCCCGATTCCTATTACAATTAACGCGTCAGAATCGGACTTGATTTTTTGTGCAGCAGCCTTTATTCTTGAGAATTCTTCCTTGTCATAATTTAGCGGAAGATCAACCCAGCCAACAAAATCATTTCCTGCTCCCGTCTTATTGTGCAGCATCTCATGAGCTGACTTTATAAAGCTTTCAAGATATAGCACTTCACTATCACTTAAAAAATCCCTTGCTTTGGAATAATCAAACTTTATACTTTCCATTTATAAAACCTCCAATATATTTATTATTCATTGATTAACCGTTATTACGGTAAACATCCCGATAACTTTGTTTATATATTAACAAATGATTTATCGCTGTGCAATAGAATATTCTAATTTTTCCAACCGTAATCCCCTTTTAATTCAACAAAAACAACATCGCCCAAAGAGGTGGTTTTTACCTCACCTTCCCGGCTCCTTTCAATTAGTATCAGCTCCTGCATATATCTTTTACCCACGGGTATAAGCATCCTTCCACCTGCTCCAAGCTGGTCTACAAGTTCCTCGGGTATTTTTCCGGCTCCCGCAGTCACAATTATCCTGTCATAAGGTGCAAACTCACTCCACCCCTTGCTCCCGTCCCCTACCTTAAACTTTATGTTTTTATATCCCATTATCTTAAGCCTTTCCCTGGCCTTTTGCGACAGCTCATCTATCCTCTCTACTGTATAAACTTCTTTAGAAAACTCTGCCAGAAGTACTGTCTGGTATCCCGAGCCTGTCCCAATTTCAAGGACCTTTAAATCCTTATTTAAATCAAGCCTTGAAGTCATCTCGTAAACCAGGCTTGGCTGTGAAATTGTCTGGTTGTGTCCAATAGGAAGAGCGTTATCAAAGTGGGCATACTCTTTATACTCATTATCTATAAAAACCGATCTGTCCAGATTCTTATAAAAGTTGTACAGTTCATTGTTCTTTATCATAGTAACCTCCAGTATACGTCATAATTTATCTTTATTATTTCTAAAAACTATGAATTTATTAAATTCCCTTATTATAAAAAATCTATGAAATTTAGATTTATCGGTATTTCAGGTTAATATTTCTGTGTTAAATTTTCATTTTATGCAAAAACTAAGATTGTAAATAAACTAAAATACTTAAGGTTGGTGAATAATATGGCAAGAAGAAACACACCTCTAGTTCCTGAAAGCAAAGAAGCTTTAAAAAGATTTAAAATGGAATGTGCCCAGGAAATCGGACACTTACAATATGTAAAAGAAAACAATGACCATTATAAAGGTGATGTACCTGCTAAAATAAATGGAGCGCAGGGTGGCCCCATTGGTGGACAGATGGTAAAAAGAATGATAGAAATGGCAGAAAGCAGATTGGTGTAAAAAAAGATATCAGGCGTCAAACGTCTGATATCTTTTCTATTTGAGCTGCCTTGTGTAAAGCTTAAGCATTAAAAAGCGAACGGTGTTTGACCAAGGTTGTTCCAGGAACTTAAATTTCAAATTCACTGCTAACAAAATTATCGGTACCTGCTCTGCTGCTTTCTATCCCATTTTGATAAAATACCAATCCGGTGTAGACACAGACGAAAGCTGTCAGAATCTGCACAATTACTTGATTTAATAAATTAATTAACAGCATATGTATTTGAAGTGGAACAGCATTGAAAAGACTAAAAACGCTCAAGTTTCCACCAACTAAATCCGGCCGTATAAAGGAATTCATAAATTTTAGCTGTGCAAAAGCAGATACACTCTGCACAACTCCCAGAAGTAATATCAGTAAGGCTGTATGCTTTAAAAAAACAAGCTGTTTGAACCTGTTTAATATATTCTTCGTATCATATCTGTCTTCAAGAACAATGAATAGTATATAAAACATCAGTATCAAAGGAATATTTCTAAGTATTATATAAAATAGATTAACTATAAACAATAGGATTCCAAAATATTCGCCTGCTCCCATAAGGAACAGTGCCGCAGCATTAAAAGAAGACGAAATGATAAACTGGTAGATCCAGCCTACCATCATAAAAACAAGCAGCACCGATATTGTCTTAAGCCAATTCCTCCTAACAAAGCTTAAATAGTCTTTTAAGCTTGATTTATATCCATTTACTGCATCTTTGCATAGAAAAATGATCCCCGAGTATACAGTACCTTTAAGTGCAATATACAATATACACTTTCCAATATAGACAGCAGCACTGCCTAAGCCACTCGACATGTAAATACGGTAAATGTGATAAAGTGCAATATTTCCAAAATTCAATACATAAGCTATTAAGAATAACAATATTAAAGATACAGGTATAGTAAACTTTTTAAACATATATAGAAAAGACTTACCAATGTAGTCAGAAATAATATTCATCCGTTTTCTCCCCCAAAATAATCCTACATATTAACAGACTCTTGCATTATAATATCATAGATACCATCTCTTTACAATCAAAAACTGGGGGGGGTATTGGGCGCATATTCTTCTTTTGACCCAAGTTGTGAAAAGAACCTTGTGTATAGGATATAGAGCTTGTTAGCAAAGCGTAGGAAATGTCAAATCTTTGTTTGAGCGCAGCGAGTTTGATTCGGTCCGAAGCAAGTATACAAGCTCTTATTCTTGAAACTTAAGTTCTTGAAACAATCTGGGTCAAATATACTAGATCCAACTTTCTTTTGTGCTTAAAGCAGCTCAAAGCAAAAACGGCACCCTGTAGGATGCCGATTATATACTGCTTTTTTTGTTCAAACTATACTATCTAAGCTCTGCACCAAGGTTGTTCTTGAGCCCGTCAAGGACTTTGGCCATAGCCTTGCTTACATCTTCGTCTGTCAAGGTTCTGTCAGCTGCTCTAAAAGTTATGGAGTAAGCCACGCTCTTCATACCCTCAGGAACCTGTTTTCCCTTATAGACATCAAAAAGTTTAATATCTTCCAGTATCTTACCTGCTCTTTGCTTTATTATATCCTCTATCTGTTTTACCATTATCTCATCCTTTACCAGCATAGCAATGTCCCTGGTAACTGCCGGGAATTTCGGAAGTGGTTTGTATTGTGACTCAAGTAATGCATTTCCTACCAGTGCCTCAATCTCAATAACACCCATATATGTTCTTTCAGGGCCTTCAAATTTCTCTGCAACCTCCGGATGTACTTCTCCAATGACACCTGCGTACTCACCCTTGATTTTTAAAGCTGCTGTTCTTCCCGGATGGAAAGTAGGATTTGTCTTTTCAGGAACAAAATCATATTCGGTTATGCCAAGCCTTGAAAGAAGTTCCTCAACTACTCCCTTAAGATCGTAAAAATCAAGATTCCCATACATCCCCAGGGTCAGTACAGGCTTTTCGTAAGGAAGCTCCTTAATGGGCAAACTCTTGGGAAGATATACGTAAGACATCTCAAAAAGCTTTACCTCTTCAATCCTCCTGTTGTAATTGGTGCTTACAACTTCCAGCATATCGGGAACTGCAGTTGTCCTCATTATGCTGTAGTCCTCGCCAAGAGGGTTGGAAATAACAACTGCTTTGCGAAGCTCACTATCTTGTGGAAGATTAATCCTGTCAAACACCTTAGGGCTTGTAAAAGAATAGGTATAAGTCTCGGATAGACCGCATGAAATCATAGTGTCTTTTATCATATCCTCTATATTTTGCTTGAAGGTTTTCTTCCCTAAAGTAGCAGCCTTTCCTGATAAAAGTGTGGCCTCGATATTGTTGTACCCATGAAATCTGGCTATTTCTTCTGCCAGGTCTGCCTCCCTTTCTATATCCGGTCTGAAGCTTGGCACTTTTACTGTAAAGTCCTTATCATTAACATCAAACTCCAAAGCTTTGAAAATATTTATCATATCTCCTGTTGATACTTTTGTACCTAAAAGCTCATTTATCTTGTCTGGCCTAAACTTAAGTACTCTGGCTTCTTCCTTTTTTACATAACAATCAATTACACCTTTACATACAGTACCTGCTTCCAGCAGCTCAACAAGCTCCACAGCTCTATCTAAAGCCGCAACCACATTCTCAACATCAAGTCCCTTTTCAAACCTTCCGGATGCCTCAGTTCTTAACCCAAGCTTTTTAGCTGTCAGTCTTACCGATGTGCCGTTAAAGTTTGCAGACTCAAAGAGAATGGTTTTGGTAGCTTCGCTAACCTCAGAGTTGGCTCCGCCCATAACCCCTGCTACTGCTACAGCCCTGTCTTCATCTGCAATTACCAGCATGGAAGAGTCAAGCTTTCTGTCCTGATCGTCCAGGGTTTTAATTGTCTCACCGTCTACAGCCCTTCTTACTATTATCTTCTGTCCCTTAAGATCCTTAAGGTCAAACGCATGCATTGGCTGACCGTATTCTAACATCACATAGTTGGTTATATCAACAATATTATTGATAGGTCTTACACCGGCTGCTTTTAGCCTATCCCTCATCCACTTTGGAGAGGGACCGATCTTAACATCCTTGACAATTCTGGCCGCATACCTTGGACAAAGGTCACCGTCTTTTATCTCTACCGATGCATAGCCTTTAGCATCATCGCCCTCTTCCCTAAGCTTCCTGACAGGCTTTTTAAACCCTGTTCCCAAAGTGACCGCCGCTTCTCTGGCAAGTCCGATTATACTTAGACAGTCAGGCCTGTTTGAAGTGATTTCAAACTCAACTATAGTTTCATTTAGCCCTAATACCTCTTTAATGTCTTTTCCCAGTTCAAGATTCTGTTCAAGTATGAAAATTCCATGGTCAGGAGCGTCAGGATAATCATCCTTGGTAAGGTCCAGTTCCTGAATGGAACACATCATCCCGTTTGACTCCACTCCTCTTAGCTTCCCTTTCGATATCTTTTTCCCTTCCGGAAGGGTCGCACCCGAGAGAGCAACCGGAATGTAGTCTCCCAGCTGGATATTCTGGGCTCCGGTAACAACCTGGATTACTTCATTTCCTACGTCCACTTTTGTAACCAGAAGCTTATCCGCATCAGGATGCTTTTCAAGGGATACTATCTTTCCTACTACAACCTTGCTGATTTCTTCTCCCTGTACCTCAAGGCCCTCAACCTTTGAGCCAGAGAGAGTCATGGCATCAGCAAATTCTTTAGAGGTCACGTTTATATCAACATAGTCTTTAAGCCAATTTATTGGTGCTTTCATAATAAGCATTACTCCTTTCAAAACAATATGTTAAAACTGTCTTAAGAATCTTATATCGTTTTCATATAATAATCTCATGTCATCAATATTAAACCTTCCCATGGCTGTCCTTTCAACTCCAAGTCCAAAAGCAAAACCACTGTAAACTTCAGGGTCAATACCACATATTTCTAAAACTTTCGGGTGTACCATTCCGGCACCAAGAATCTCTATCCACCCCTCGTTCTTGCACACCCTACAGCCTGATCCGCCACAGGTCCAGCATGAAACGTCAACCTCGGCACTGGGCTCGGTAAAGGGGAAATGATGGGGTCTTAACCTTATATCAGTTTTTTCTCCAAACAGACTTTTAGCAAAAACTTTTAGAGTTCCTATCAAGTCCCCCATTGTAACGCCTTTATCCACCACAAGTCCTTCAACCTGGTGAAATATTGGTGAATGTGTGGCGTCAACTGCATCAGAGCGATAAACACGTCCAGGACAGATAATCTTTATAGGAGGTTTTTTATTTTCCATTACCCTTATCTGAACAGGAGATGTCTGAGTTCTAAGGAGTATATTCTCACTTATATAAAATGTATCCTGTACATCTCTTGCAGGATGGTTCTTGGGAATGTTTAAAGCTTCGAAATTATAATAGTCAAGCTCAACTTCAGGGCCCTCTGCAATTTCATATCCCATTCCGATAAAGACTTCTTTAATTTCATCAAGAACAATACTTAGAGGATGCTTTTTACCGAGAATCTTTCTTTTTCCCGGCATAGTAACATCAATAACTTCCTTTTCAAGCTTCATGCCTCTTTCTTTTTTTGTAAGCTCGTTCTTAACTTCATCCATTCTGCTCTCAAGTGAAGCTCTGACCTCGTTTGCAAGCTGTCCAACAACGGGTCTTTCTTCTGGTGAAAGTGATCCCATGCCTCTTAATACTGAGGTAAGCTCGCCTTTCTTTCCAAGGTATTTGACTCTTATATTCTCCAACTCCGTAATAGTAGTAACAGTAGAAAGCTCTTTTTCTGCCTGCACTTTAATACTGTCCAGTTGATCCTTCATGCTCTAAATTCCTCCTTATATTAATTTCTTTTACCTTTTACGATAACATAAAAAACCTCCGTCCCTCAAAAGGGACGAAGGCTATCTAATCTCCGCGGTACCACCCAGTTTTTTACATACTATTAAAGTATATAAACACTCGCCACAAATAACGGTTGTAATCCGGCACCCCCTACTTATCATCTGAATGTTCAGGGTGCAGCTCAAGAGGGAACTTCAATGATTTGCTTTGATAAAGACACTTTCAGCCTCTGGTATCTTCTCTCTTATATCAGCTAGCCATTTACTCTCTCTGTCATTGCCTTTATATTATAATTTTCATAAATTATAGCATAAATCCAGTGTGTATACAATGCCGATTTAATATTTAAAATATATTATGCGCTTAAGACTTAATTTGATCATTTAGTATTAGTATTCCCATATCCTCATATTTCCTATCTCATCTTCTGCAATAATACCCTTTTTTATACTTTCCCTCTTAAGTTCATCATAAAATATAGCATAAGATGCCATCATATACGGTATCGTAATAATAAAACCGATAGAAAAGGATATTAATGAAAAAATGATCCATCCTATAAAGCTCAAGTTAAGTAAAAAGAACTTTTTTCTATGATCTTTCATCATTTTCTCACTAAGTACTACAGCTTCCCTAATATCTATAGAGGGCTTGTCAGCAAGTATAAAAAAGCTCATACTCATGTCAATCATCTTTATAATACCTGGCACAACTAATAAAAGTGACCAGACTAAAGTCAATAACGTAACCCATATGAACAAGGCTGCAGATTTAAGAAAATACTTAAACCCGTATAATACAGCTGCAATCTTTACCTGATAAGGGTTCTGCATATTTTCAAGGTTTATTTTAAACTTTTTGCTTTTTTTGTCTACACCTGATTCAGCTAGAAAACCAATTGATACTAACCGTTGAATAAATGTTTGATCCTTTTTCTTGGAAGGCTCCTTTTCCATCCTTACTACTGCTAGAATATAGATGACCATTCCCAGGAATATGGGGCCTTCAAGTATAAATAAAACTTGCATTCCAATGAACCTTAAACCCATAAGCAACGCAAGATGCAAAGCCATAAAAGTGACCATTAGAACTGCAATATTAAATCCGTTACCGCTTAAATGAAAACGAGCCTTTCTTTTTATCTTATTTATAGATAGATCCATCTCAAACCTCCGTAATTACTATATGTCATTAAATCCGCCCTTTTAGCACCACTTATTTTATCATACTTTTTTATATAATACCATCACCAAAAACAGTACTTTTGTACCTTTAAACCAAAAACCTTATATGTTGCAATTATATTACGGGATATAACCAAGAGGTGAAAATATGGATATAGATGTTTGATAATCAATTATATAAGTGAACTGCTGTGGATAGTAAATATCCGCAGCAGCCTGATATTATTTGACAAAGTACTCTAGTGCTTTTTAATATTACAAATTTCTAGTCTTTCACAATGTTATAAATGCACTTCCTATGTTTGTGCCTCGCATGCTCTAGAAAAGAATTACCGTTACGAGGCTCTAGAACTGCAAACCAAGCTTATCTATCCTATCAAAGGCTTCTTTTAATCTTTTCTCATTTATTGTAAGAGAGATCCTTATATAACCTTCACCATATTCACCGTAACCGTTTCCAGGGGCAACTACTACTCCTGTATTTTCAAGAAGCATGGATGTAAAGCTTTTGGAAGTAAAACCTTTAGGAACTTTTATCCAAATGTAAAATGCTCCCTTTGGAATTTCAAATTCAAACCCTAACTTCGAGAGCTCTGCCATAGCTATATCTCTTCTCTTCTTATATATATTCCTCATATCTTCAACAAACTTATCACCCTTCTCAAGGGCCTCTATTCCTGCAGCCTGAATTGCTGTAAACACACCCGAGTCTATGTTGTTTTTCATCTTCTTGAGCTTTGATATGGCTTCCTTGTTTCCAACTGCAAATCCCAATCTCCATCCGGTCATATTATAAGACTTGGAAAAAGAGTGGAATTCTACTGCTATATCCATGGCATCTTTAGCCTGCAAAATACTTGGAGCTACTATTCCGTCATAAGTGAACTCTGCGTATGCATTATCATTGCATACAACAATGTCATGCTTCAAGCCAAAGTCCACAACTTTTTGGTATTGATCCAAATCCGCTACAGCGCCGGTAGGATTATTAGGGTAATTAACAAAAAGTATCTTGCTCCTTTTAGTCACTTCTTTAGGAATTATGGAAAGATCCGGGAAAAAACCATTCTCCTTAATCAGCGGCATAGGATAAGGAACTCCACCGGTTAGAGCTGATGCAAGCTCGTAAACAGGATATTGAGGGTCTGGAACAAGAGTAAAGTCTCCCTCATTCACCAATGCAAAGAAAATATGTGCTATTCCTTCCTTGGAACCTAGAAGAGCAACAATTTCGGTTTCCGGATCAAGGCTTACTCCAAACCTTCTCTTATAGTATTCTGCAACTGCTTCCCTGAACTCTATAGAACCGTCATACTCAGGATATGAATGATATATAGGATTTTTAACTGCTTCTGTCATTTTCTGCACCACAAAGCCGGGAGTAGGTATATCAGGATCTCCTATCCCCAGGTTTATGACATCCACTCCTTTAGCCAATGCCTTCTTAATATTATCTTCAATTTCTACAAACAGATAGGGTGGTGCATTATCAAGACGTCTCGCCTGTTTCATACTATTCTGCCTCCATAATTAATTTATTATGTTCTGTTATAAAGCATATGTAGCTTTCTTGTACTATTTTCTTAAATGTTTCTAATAATAGTATTGAAAATGTTCTCCATAATTTATCCGCTGCCAATATATTGATTCTACGATATGAAGAAGCTGTACCTTTTTCTAAACTCGCTAGGAGAAATATTCAGCCTTTTCTTGAAGGTATAGCTAAAATACGGAATGTTTTCATAGCCGCACTTAAGTGCAATGTCATAAATCGTCAGATCTGTCCTTATAAGAAGCTCTTTTGCCTTATCAACCCTTACCTTGGTAACATACTCGTTAGGTGTAATACCTAAAGTCTCAGTAAAAACCTTGTGAAAATATGTTGAACTTAAATTTGCAATTTCCGATAATTTATTTAGTGAGATTTTATTTCCATAGTTTTTTTCTATATATTCTGTTACTCTCTTTAGAGGGGCATAGTAAGATGTAGCAATATTGCTTTTACCGGTCAAAGGATTCTTGACATCTTCATAAAGTTCGTACAGAATACGTAAAACATTTGACTTCAGCATCAAACTGGAACATTGCTGTGCTTTTATAAATTCCTTTAATACAGCATCAAAAAGCTCATTATATTTTTCATAGAAGGGTGGATGAAACACAGCGGGAATTATGTCAATAATGGGATTTAAATAGTATGCCTGAAATTGCTGTACTTCATCAAAGTCGTAGGTAAGGGGATTTTTCCCTGTATTGCCTAAAAGATCAAAACATATCAGGTAACAGCAGTAAGGCATGGTTCCCTGGGTGTATTGTCCCGGCCTTCTAAATACAATATCACCTTTATTTATTGTATAATTCTTGTCATCAATTATCATAGAACCTTTGCTGTATGTAAAAAATTCCAGTTCGTAATCATATACATAACGCTCCTTGAGCTTGAATCCTTCCGGAAGATTCATCCCTTGAGTAAAAAGATAACTTTTTAAAACCTTGGGAGAAAAGTCTTCTGTTAGAATGCTTTCTTTATTAACATCAACGTTCATACAAAACTCACCTCTTATGATATAATAACATAAGATTTTGAAAGAATAAATAATATTCTAAATGGTAATACAATGTTCTCTGGATTATAATAATAAAATATCGAAAGCCTACTATACTACTAAGGAAGTGATAACTATGCCAAAAATAGGATTTCCAAGGGACTTCATCTGGGGTGCTGCAACGGCGGCATATCAAATTGAAGGCGCATATAATCAGGATGGAAAAGGTGAATCTATCTGGGACCGGTTTTGTCATACACCGGGAAATGTAGAAAACGGGGATACAGGTGATATAGCCTGCGACCACTACAACCGCCTTGAAGAAGATATCAGGCTGATGAAAGAACTGGGCATTAAATCTTACAGATACTCAATCTCCTGGCCTAGAATATTGCCGGAGGGTAAAGGCAAACTAAATCAGAAGGGGATGGATTTTTATAAAAGACTTACAAACCTGCTCCTTGAAAATGAAATAGAACCCTTAATTACACTTTATCACTGGGACTTACCGCAGAAGCTGCAGGATATAGGCGGATGGGCCAACCGTGATGTAACCGATTATTTCACAAATTATGCTGAGGTTGTTTTTAATAACCTTGGTGATATTGTTCCGTACTGGGTTACCATTAATGAGCCCTGGGTTGTGGCATTCCTTGGAAACATGTTTGGAAGTCATGCACCGGGAATCAAAGATTTGAAAACAGCACTGGATGTTTCACACAACCTTATGCTTTCGCACGGTAAGGCTGTAAAACTATACAGAGAAATGAACCAGAAAGGAAAGATCAGCATAGCATTGAATTTTTCAACCAAATATCCTGCTTCTCAAAAGGAAGAAGATATCAAAGCTGCAAGACTTTCTGACGGAGGGCTTAACAGGTGGTTTCTGGATCCCATATTCAAAGGATACTATCCCGAGGATGTACTGGAACTCTACTCTAAAAGGGGAGTGACACATACTTTCCCAATGGAAGACCTGAAAGTGATAAGCCAGCCCATGGACTTTCTAGCCTTTAACTACTATTCTTCGGAGTTTGTAAAACACGATCCGGACATTGGGTTTTCAGGTATCAACAATGAACTTGACAGCTTTGAAAAAACCGAGATGGGTTGGATTGTTTACCCTCAGGGCTTATATGATCTCATTACCCGCCTTGGCAGGGACTATGGAAAAATAGATTTGATCATAAGTGAAAATGGGGCAGCTTTCAAGGATTTTATAAATAGTGATGGTACTATAGACGACCACAGGAGAACCAATTATATAAAAGAGCATCTAACACAAGTTCACAGGGCTATTGAAAGCGGAATTAATTTAAAGGGTTATTACCTATGGTCATTAATGGATAACTTTGAATGGGCCTTTGGCTACTCGAAAAGATTCGGTCTTATACATGTTGATTACGAAACCCTTAAGCGAACTATAAAAAACAGCGGACACTGGTATAAAGAGGTAATCAGGAATAACGGATTCTAAACCGGTTATCTATAAAACCTGTCATAATAAATACCGGGATATCTATTAGTAGGTATCCCGGTATTATATGTGTTAATAGTTTAATAAGCTTAAAAGAATTCTAATGAATCATCCAAAAGTATTTGGACCTTCTGTTCCCTTTTTAAACAACAGAACAAGAGATAAATAAATATTATAGAACGGGATAAACAGGAAAAAATAATGCACGCCCGGACGATCTAAATCGTGAAATCTCTTGATTGTAGTAACAACTGATACATAAGCGTAGACAACATAAAGCAATCCAACAATTAAGCTTAAAACTGCATTGTCACCTACAGCAGTAGCAATACCGGCAATAACTCCAATTATTACAGAAAAAATAACATGAATACCGAAATACTGAAGTCTGCCCACTCTTCCTTGCCAAGAAAACAAATCCTTCATAAAGACACTCCCCCTAATTAATAGTTTTTTAATACCAAGTTATAATATTAGACAAAAAAAGAAAATTTCCTTCTTTTTTTTACATTTTTTATTAAAAAATCTTTTAATATTTGAACATGCACTTGCAACATCATTCAAGAACTCTAAAGCTGCAGATTTTATCAGACCTGATGTGTTCAATATTATTTTTCTTCTTTAGTTCAATCCAGCCATCCTTACATTCACTTACCACGCCTATTACACCATAGTTAATAAATCTTGACCAAGTTGACAGGTATACTACAATACGCTTTCCAACATACTGCTTTAAATAACTGTCTGTCATAAGTGCACCGCCCTCCACACTACTTACATAATCCTGCTTGTTTATATATATATTTTATCATCAATATGGATAGAAAATATACATGCTTTTTTTGATATATCATAGAAATTTATGATTACAAATTATTCAATTTTACCTCTTATCCATGAAGCGGCTTTCTCTACACTTTCCCCAAGGGAATCACGGGAGTTGTCCAACAAGGTTATACCTGACTTTGTATTGTGTGCATTTTCTTTAAACCAGTTATTAAACCGGATATGTCCTTCTATGAACTCATCAGATCCACATCCCCTATAACCCGGGCGCTGTTTAAGCCTTGATCTTATAATTTCATCGTCGCAAACCACGGCCAGGTAATGAAGATTTTTAAAATAACGTCTTTCGACACATTGCTCATACTGGGAGGGAATTGAGCTTCCGCATAGTACTACAGGTTTTCCTCCCTGTGCAATGTTCTTGCTGACCCTAAGACAAAGATTCCTAAACTCCCGGTAGTCTGTATCAGGTTTATTAAATTCATCACGCCAGAGTATATCCACCTCAAACACAACAATTTCAGGCATAACTGATGATAGCTCCAAACATATGGTAGATTTACCTGCTCCGCTTGCACCTGTAACAATAAATAGAGGCAGCTGCTTGAACCTGTGTTTGTGCCCACAGCTTGGACATACTGCAAAAGGCCCCTCCGGTTCTATTATTTTATCATCGTGATACAAACCGCATTTGGAACAAACATTAAACATAAGAATATCCCCCCTCGTCTTATTTAAGGTATTCTCTAAATTTATCTGCTTCCATCTTCAGCATAAACTGCTGGTAAGCATTCTTCTCCATCAGAGCATTCCTTAGACTCTTTTCCTTTGTAAAAATATTCTTGTCCAAAGAACCATGCCCCTTCGAAATATATACTTTGCTGTCATCCTCACTTAAAACATATTGGATCATGCCTTTTGCCTGTAGAAACTTAAGACCTGCTTTTATAATGCTTTCTTCAACGCAAAGCTTTAATGAAAGCTGTTCTACATAAACTCCCCCATATTCTTCCTTTACAGCATACTTTATAAGTCCCAAAAGATTCGTTACAAAACCTTTAAAGGTGTAATCAGGCAAAATGGAAAAACTGATTATAATATTATCAGGGTTTGCCAAAGCTATAACTTCCCTTAAGATACCCGTATTTGCAGGTGGTGATAAAAACACCAGATTGCTGCACTTAGACACATTAAACCTGTCTACAGTGTATTCAACCGGACATGCTGATTTTAAGCCTTCATAAAAATAAAGGGCATCAGCATATTTTACCAGCACACTGCTGGTACTGGTACCTCTTTCATCTATGATACCTCCGTTAAAAAGCCTTTTGGCCATTCCGCGATTTTCGGACAAATATTCCAAAGTCAGCTGAATATCGGAACTGCCTCTATAAGTATTCCTGCTTACCTTGTATGTAATGTCAAAAACCCTTCCATCAAGAGACTCATCCGGTCCAAACCATTTAACTGCCGGTATCCTTACATTATTGTTGTCTTCCAGGACCATTATGTGATGATTTTTGGAAGTTTTCCTGTCACTGACTACCGTAACACTTCCTGCATAGAATTTGGGGAGCTCAAAGCCTTCACCGTAAGGCCCTGCCCTAAGAAGTCTTTCATAAAGCCCTTCATCTACTTTTTCAAGTCCCAGCTCCATATCTACATCTACATTTATAGTGTCCCTGATAAAGTGCTTCTTTTCTGCCGCAATCTCAATTTCCTTTATAAAATCCTCCAGATCATCCTTTTTTAAAGAAAGCCCTGCAGCCTGGGAATGTCCCCCAAACTTTAAAAGCTTACTGCTGCACTCTTTTATCAGTTCATAAATGTCTATTTCCTCAATTGATCTTGCAGACCCTACAACTGTTTTGCTATCCTCCTTCAGGGAAAGCAGAATTGCAGGCTTCCCATACTGCTGACAAATTCTGCCTGCAGCTATACCGATTATCCCATGGTGCCAGAATTCACTAAAGAGTACCAGAACCGTTTTGTTCTTCTTTCTGGTCTCCACCATCTCAACTGCCTCATCAATAATCTGCTGCTGGACTCTTTTTCTTTCCATATTGAGCAAGTCTATTTTCCGCGCCATTTGCCCCACCTTGACAGGGTCATCACATAAAAGAAGCTCAACCGGAAGGCGGGCTGATTCCATTCTTCCTGCAGCATTTATTCTTGGAGCTATTTGAAATGCAATATCCTCCTCTGTTGTTAGCTTACAATCCTTTTGCACTACTTCAAAAAGCTCTTTTAATCCTGTCCTTTGAGTGTTTAGAAGTACAGGCATGGCTTTTTTAAGAAGGTACCTGTTTTCAGCGTTTAGGCTTACAACATCAGCTATTAGTGATAATGCCAGAAGGTCCAAGAACTTTGGTGCCCTATCCTCCATGCCTTTTCTCTCTAAAAGAGCCATGCATAGAAAATACGCCATTGCGCATCCTGAGATGTTTCTGGCTTTGTGTCCCTCCTCCAAAAGCTTGGGATTCAATATGACATCTGCTGCCGGAAGCTCTTTGGGAACATTGTGATGGTCGGTAAGTATGACATCCATCCCCAGCTTCTTTGCCGTACTTATCTCATTTATGTTTGAAATACCACAGTCACAGGTTATTATTAAAGACACACCTTGAGCCCCTATATTTTTAACTACCTCTTCGTTCATTCCATAGCCTTCGGTAAATCGGTCCGGAACATGATAAGTCACCTGACGGGTAAAAAACCCCAAACACTCTACCAGGGTAACGGTGCTTGTTACTCCATCCACATCGTAATCACCGTATATACATATCTTCTCGTTTTTTTCTATGGCTTCAAGGACTCTGTCCACAGCTTTCTTCATTCCTGGAAACTCTTCTGTTTTTATTGAATTATAGCTGTCATCGTTTAACATCTGAAATATGGTATCAGGATTTTTATAACCCCTGTTATAGAAAATCCTTGCCAGGAGTTCGTCCCCACCACAAGCTTTTACTACATCACCAGGGATCTCCATATCTTCATTAAGTATATTTATCTTAATATCCACCTTACGTCAACTCCTCAACACTTTCCCAGTCAAGCTCTTCAAGAAAGTCATCATCCTCTTTTATAGCATTATAATCTACTCTTTCATTGTTGCAAAACCAGTTAAACTCACAATACCTGCAGCTCTTGTGGTACAAGGCCTTATCAAATTTCGAATAGTCATACTTAAGGATTATGTTTATCTTGCTTTCCAGAGCTTCTTTAAAGCTCTGGTGCATCTCTTCACTGTAGTTTATTTCTGCCAATACTCCTGGTGGTTCAGGCTGCCAGTAACACATTCTTATGTTTTCATACTTAAAATTTTTCTTAACAACCCTTTCTATCTGCTCCCTTAAAACAAACAAATACACCAGGGTTTGAAGACTCTTAACAAGCTTTTCCCGTTCAACTCTTTCACTTAAGGGCTTGTTAGCTCTATTTCTTCCATGGGTTTTCCAGTCCCATATTTCAACTTTGTCTCCATTAACTATAAGAAGATCAAAATTTGCCTCAAGCCTAAGTAAGCCTTTTGACATTCTTAGCTTGTACTCCGGCAGGTATAATGACCCGTCTTCCTTATTAAAGCGCCCCTTAAGAGCCTTCATCCACCTTTCCAGTTCCTCAAAGCCTTCTACATCCTGTGAGAGTCCCGTATCGATGCCCATAAAATACCTGTAGGCCAAAAGGTGAAAATTATTACCCATCTCAAGTCTTTTCTTCACTTCTTCATCAGGGAAATTCTCCCATTTAAGGTTCTCGAGATATCTTTTTTTGAACTTTAAAGGACACTTGTCAAAAGTGGTCAGCGAGTGCTGTGTAAATAAAAAGTAGTCTGCAAAGCGTAAATCCTTTAACATTCAGCCCCCGCCTCCTCAATATATTTTCTTAGCTCCAGTATGTATTTTGACGGAAGTTCTTCGTTTTTCCTTCCCCTGTTCTTTTCATACGAAGACAGGAACAAATACTCTTTCGCCCGGGTAATACCAACATACAAAAGTCTGGCCCTCTCTGAAATTGTTTCAAGCTTTGACTTTATTAGCGAATCCACAGCATCCTTCCCATCGAAAACCCTCTCCATATCAGCCTTGATTATAGCCTGTGGGTTTTTGTATTGTTCCTTTAAAAACCAGTATTCACCTATAAACTTATCGTCAAGTGTAACTGGAAAGTCGGCATTATTCAGCCCTGTTAGAAATACAGCATCCCACTCAAGTCCCTTGGATTTATGATAGGTTGCAAGAGTAACTACTCCCGGCTTTGGTTCATATCCCTTTAGATCCCACACAATTCCTGCAAAAAAGTTAAATATGTTTTTAGGACTTAGAAGCTCCAGCGCAAGATCAGTAAGCCTCCAGTGGGGGTCCTGGCTCATAAGGTATCTTACATCTCCGGCAACCTTCTGTGCAATAGCCCTTTCTTCCCTGTCAAACTTAAGCTTCTCGGAAATAAATAAAATCAGCTTTTCTACAATGGTGTTGGGAAATTCCAGAAGCTCCCTTATTAAATCCAAATTATCTATAAAATCCTTCCATATGTCGGTATTTAGAAGTTCCTTTGGAACTTCAGAAGTTTCAATCTCTCCTCCTAGAGGATAAAGAAGCTTTTCTACAGGATAACTTTTTAGAAATCCGGTGAGAAGATCCCTTTGACCGGCAGCCTTTTGGCCTTCCGCAGGCTCCATCTCACCTGGGGTTTTATCGTAAGCCCCGGTCAGGAAGCATTCATTCATCATGTCTGCAAGCTTAGCTCCGCTTTCTGGGAGTGCAATAAAATCAATAACCCTTCCAAGCTTTCTTACGGTCTTGTTCTTTTCCCCGGAAGTGTTCTCAAGCTGCTCATAGGGAATATTTCGAGACTCCAGGATGTTTATGATAAAACCCATTCTCCATGAAGCAGGAACAAGAATGGCTATAGTCTTCTGTGGATGTTCTTTTATCATGTGCCAGGCCTGCGTTACAACAGATCTTGCCTCATCCTCCCATGACCCAAAAATTCCTGCCTTTATTCCGTACTCATTTATTCTGGGGTTTGGCCTTTCGTCACTTTCATCTACGGGTTCAATATATTGAGGTAAAAGGCTCTCCCGGCACTCTGGCACAGGGTGACTTTCTCTTATAAATTTCACAAAGTGGTTTGCCAGATTTATTATATCCACGGTATTCCTGCTGGACTGTGTAATCTTGTATACAGTCGTAGCAGGGTTATCGCAAAAGCTTTTAAACAGGGTGAAGTCGCTGTTGCTAAAGCTTCCGCATATTGCTTGGTTGCTGTCCCCTACCCTAAGAAGGTTCCCTTTTGAAATCATTGTAAGGATTTCACTTTGAATATAGTTTGAGTCCTGTGCTTCATCCTCACAAACAAAGGAGTACTTGTTTTGATATTTTTCAAGAAGATGACTATCCTCCGAGAGCATTTTTTTAGCATTATAGAGCATATCGTCAAAATCAAGAAAGCCACTCATTTTAAGCCTTCTGTCATATATCTCGTATATATCACAGGCCCAGCCAAGGATAGAGTCCTTTCCGGTACCCCTGCACTTTTCTTTAGCTTGCCCGGGGCTTATGCCCTTGCACTTGAAATCCCCTATTGCAGAAAGCATTATATTGCAAAGCTTGTCCTGCCAGTTCTTATATATATCCCCTATCTTTCCCGCACTTAAGTTTTCCATATCCAGATAAAGCCTGAACTGACTCTCATTATACCTTTTCCATTCATCAATAGCACTTGAAATCAGATGTATTTTTGATACACCGTCAATAATCTCAAATTCCTCATTGGTAATAATAAGGTCCGGCTTTTCCTTTATTATCTGAAGACACAGGCCATGGATGGTAGACACAAAGTAGTGCTTGCTGCCGCTGACACCCCTCCTTTGAAGCTCTGCAGAAATACGCTGCTTAAAATTGTTTACCGCACTGTTCATAT
>JBMOLK010000041.1:0-21123 GCA_049325575.1 Bacillota bacterium
CCCAGGGCACCCATTGTGGATATCCAAAGAGGTACGTATAAAAGAAGAACCCACACGTATTCCTGTATACCGTGTAATTCCCTTATGTTTGATGCTATTATGTAAGCAATGATGTAGGAGAGTATTAAAAATAAAATATCCAAAATAAATTGCCCTATACTTGTAAAGGCAAGTTTGTTTGAGCTGTGCATATGTTCCTCCCACTAAAAAAACAAATAAAATTAAAGAAAAGTTATTATGTCCCTTAAATATTATAATTCGAATTTGAATATAAATCCAGAGGATTATGTTAAAAAAAGTATTTTATTTTTATAAATGCCAATTGCTTTGGCAGGATAACCGGGAAATATTCACGAATAGAATATCATATTTTGATAATCTCTTTTTGTATTATAGACGTAAGAAAGTGGTATAGTTATAATAAGATGAAAGGGTTTTACCAAAGAATTGCTATAATGAAAGGACTAAATGGATGAGACGGGTAATTACTGTTGCTGTACTTCTGGCATGGGTAGCTGTACTTGGTATGGTTATTGTTATATTTTCTTTTTCAAGCCAGGGAGGAGCAGAGTCTGTTGGAATATCGGAGCGAATTGTTGATTCTCTTATTGAGCGTTTAAACCTTGGGGAAACAATAAAGAGCAATGAGTGGTTTTTAGAGCATCGCAACTACATATTCAGAAAAATAATGCATTTTTTAGAGTACGGTTTATTGGCTGTACTTATCTTTAATGCTGTTCGGCTTTTAAAACTTAGGTGGTGGAAGGTTGCAGGGCTTACGCTGTTATTAGCTGTTGTGACGGCCATGTTTGACGAGTTTTATCAAAGCAGTGTACCAGGGCGAAGTCCCAAGGTTCTTGATGTTTTGATAGATTCGATGGGGGCATTAACTGCAATCATGCTGTGTCTGCTTTTCAGGGGGTTGGTGCGGTTGGCAGTAAGGCGGTAATTACGCTTTTTCTTTTAACTTAGTTCCACATATTAACGTATGTACTTTGTTGATATCAAGCTGTACATATGTTAATATTTATCGCGTGGAATTTTATCATTACAAGTTTGAAAGGGAGAAAAATGTTAACGTTTTCAGATAAATATATAGAGCGAATAGCAACCGATAGAGGTGTTTATAATAGGGGTGCACGGCTGGTTGGAAATGTGGTAAGTTATGAATACTTGGATGATGAGAGAGTAATTCACGCCGTTGTAGAAGGTACTTACCCTTATGAAGTGGAAATTGTGCTTAACGAAAACGGGTCGGTTAATAACTATTACTGCGAGTGTGAGGCCTTTAGATCATACTTTGGCGCGTGTAAGCACATTGTTGCTGTAATGAGGTACGCAAACGGTTATTCTGCGGATTATGGCCAGGTGAGTTTTTTTAATAACCACACAAGCAATAAGAAAGAACTATTAACAAATTGCAATGATACGTTTTTGCCATTATCCGAATTGGGTTTTGTTTTTAGTAAGGAAAGACGAAAGGTTAATCTATGGGTTGAACAAAGCCTTGAATCGGGTGCTTTTTCAGGTTGTCCGTACTTGCAGCTTCAATTTAAAATCGGATTTGAAAGACCTTATAATGTAAAGAGTATTTCTGATCTGCTGGATGCTATTAGGAACCGAAAACCTTTATATTTTACCAAAAAGTTTACTTTTGAACCGGATACCATGTATTTTGAAGGTATGGATAAAAAGATACTGGATTTTTTGCTTGATATATACGTAAGGGAAAAGACTGAAAAAGTATTTTATAATTCCTCTAGTTACAGTTATGATGGTTGGGATTCCGGTTCTATAAGAGCAAATGCTGTAAATCTTATTGAAGATAATCTGAAAAAGTATTTTGAAATAGTAAAAGACAGTAAAATCCCTATTAATATCTTAAACTTACAGACAGTAGAGCTTAAGTTACATGATGATTTGGAAATTCATATGGAGCTGAAGGAAGAGCATAATTCACTTGTCATGGAAGCCAACTACGCTCATGATGAGAAGATCATGCCGCTGACCAGGGATTATGAACTTGCCCTTAATCCTTACAACCTTAAAATTTATAGAGTCCCTGCACATAAAGCGCAAATTCTGGGAAAGCTTCATCAGATACGGCTTCACAAGAAAAAGCCTGTATTCAGGATTGATAAAAAAGAGCAGCAGCAATTTGTGAGGGAATTCTTAAAGCCATATAAGGATTACTTTAAGGTTTCGATAGACCCTAAAATTGAAGACATGATAGTCGAAAAGGAATTGAAAACCCGGATTTATTTTGATGCTATAAGTAATGGGATTTCTGCAAGGATTGATTTTTGTTATGGTGAAAAGATCATTAATCCACTGGAAGATGCCGGACAAGCCGGTATTGATTACTACATGCGTAATTATGAGCAGGAAGGACAAGTTGTTGATCTTCTGAAATCTTCTGGAATGTTTGAAAAGGCAGGCTTAATGGTTCTTGATGATGATGAGGCCATTGTAGGCTTGATAAGTGGTAGTATTGAAAAGCTTAAAGACCTGGCAGAGATTTATTATTCAGAGGATTTTAAGAAAATACAAATTAAAACAGTAAAAAATATACAGATGGGCGTACGCTTGAACTCCGAATCAAACCTTCTGGAATTTGATTTTATGGTGGATGATTTTGATGATATGGAGCTTCACAGGCTGTTTCGCTCAATCAAGGAAAAGAAAAAGTATTACAGGTTAAAGGACGGTTCCATTCTAAAGCTTGAGGATAATGACCTGATTAGCACATCAAAGCTTTTAGAGGATTTAAGTCTTGATACCAGGAGCTTTAAGGGTGGAGTAATCAATATACCGTCCAACAGGGCTTTGTTTATTGACAATTATATTAATGATAAGAAACTTAAGAGTTTTAAGACAAACGACAAGTTCAACACTTTGGTAGAAGATATAACTCACCCTAAGGATATGGACTTTCAGTTGGATGACGGCTTGGAAAAAGTGTTGAGGGAATATCAGAAAACAGGGTTCAAGTGGCTAAAAACTCTTTCTCACTACGGGTTTGGAGGAATACTGGCCGATGATATGGGACTTGGTAAGACACTGCAGGTTCTAGCCTTTATCAGGGATGAACGAAAGACTCATAAGGAACCGTGCTTGGTTGTTGCTCCCACATCACTGGTGTATAACTGGAAATCCGAGGCTTCAAAGTTTGTTCCCGATTTAAAGGTGGAAGTGGTTCACGGTACAAAGGCAGAAAGGAACAAGGTATTAAGCTCCGGTGAAGAGAGGGATATTATCGTCACATCCTACGGTTCGCTGAAAAGAGATATTGACCGTTACAGGGAAATGGAATTTTCCTATGTTTTTGTGGATGAAGCACAGCACATAAAGAATCCCAATACCCTCAATGCAAACAGTGTAAAAAGTCTTAAGGCAAAGGGCTGCTTTGCCATGACTGGTACACCCATTGAGAATTCTCTGACCGAACTTTGGTCAATATTTGATTTTATAATGCCGGGATACCTTATGAATCACGGTAATTTTGTGACAAAGTTTGAAAAGCCCATTGTGCAAAACAACGATAGGGAGAGCTTGAATACTCTCGCGAGATTCATTAAGCCCTTTATACTTAGGAGACTTAAAAATGAGGTTTTACAGGAACTGCCGGAAAAAATTGAAAGTAAAGTATTGGCAGATATGACTTCAGAGCAGAGAAAGCTTTATGCAGCATATCTCAAGCAGGCACAGGGCGAGATTGCCATAGAGATCAAGGAAAAGGGAATTGAGAGGAGCAAAATCAAAATCCTTGCCTTATTGACAAGGCTAAGGCAGATTTGCTGCCATCCCGCTACATTTGTCGAGGACTACAAAGGCGGCAGCGGGAAATTGGAGACCCTGCTTGAAATAATTCACGACTCCATTGATTCAGGACACAGGTTGCTGTTGTTTTCCCAGTTCACCAGCATGCACAGCATAATAGGAAAGTCGCTTGATAAAGCAGGTATAGGTTACTTTTACCTCGATGGCTCTACCAAGGCTAAAGACCGTATAGATATGGTGGACAGGTTTAATAAGGGAGAGAAAAGCGCATTCCTTATATCATTGAAGGCAGGAGGGACAGGCTTGAATCTTACGGGGGCAGATATGGTGATCCACTATGATCCATGGTGGAATCCTGCTGTTGAGGACCAGGCCACAGACCGTGCATATAGGATCGGACAGACAAAAGCTGTCCAGGTATTCAAAATCATAACCAAAGGCACTATTGAAGAGCGGATATTTGAACTTCAGGAGAAAAAGAGGGGACTTATAAACAATGTTATTCAGCCGGGTGAAAACCTGTTGACCAGACTTGGCGAAGAGGAAATACGCGAGTTGTTTCAGCTCACAGGTGATTGAGAGGTGCTAATATGCACCTCTTCTTTATATCAAGCCTATAGAATATTTATTACATGAGAATGCAGAAAATCAGATGAAAAGTGGGAAAATAGTACTTTTATAAATTGGTTGACAAAAAATAAGAAAATTTTTAAATTCCCTATTGAAAAAGAAATCGGAATTTAGTAATATATAGGATATATTTTCTATTAATACGCTGATGTGAAATAAATTGATATACATAGAAACATATATAAACATAGATATGTAAATAGAGATAATGGTAATATTAGATTGAGTTTATTTAAAGTAGGGGGACAGGCTTTATCAAAAGTGAACATTATTTTGGTTTGAATAATCTCCTTAGCCTTGCTTTGTCATGGCTGAGGATTTTTTAATTTATAGATTTTTCTATTCATATCTTAAGTAAATTAAGAATCTCAAAAATACTTAAAAAGTCAATTAAATTTTAGGAGGGTTTTTGTATGAGCTTAAAAAGAGTTATAAGAAAGGTTATTCCAATACTGTTGATAGTGGCCTTATTGTTACCTTCAACAAGTGTATTTGCAAGTGTCGAAAATGTCAGTGAAGGAATCATTGTTGATAATGCTGAAAGTATCGATGATCAGTTAACTGTACAGCAATCGGTATATTCAGATTATACTGATTTAATATTAGAAAATGAGCAGAACAGGACTGTACAGCAGCAAGTATATGGAGATGAACAGAGTAGTATTGTTATAGATGGTAAGAGAGTATATAGAACCATAATAAAGTACAAGACCCAGTCAGGAAGGGACAATGTTACAAATAAGATAAAGGGTAAGCTTAAGAGTATAAGAAGGATAAAAAACAAGAACTTTGACGTAGTTACTACTGAATTAAAGCATAACGAACTGCTTAATGAGATAAAGAAACAGAATCTTGAAGCAGATATAGAATACATCCAGCCTGACTATGTAATGACACTTTCTTCGGCTGATAAATATTTTTCTGCTCAATGGGGATTATCAAATGAGACTTCCGGTTTTGAGGTTAATATAGACTCAAATGTTATTCCTGCATGGAGTATAACAGAAGGTGAGGGAAGTGTAGTAGCAGTTATTGATACAGGTATAGATATCACACACAGTGACCTTGGTGAAAATATTTGGGTTAATCCGGGGGAGATACCTGAAAATGGTGTTGATGATGATGGGAATGGATACATAGATGATGTTAATGGTTGGAATTTTAGTGAAGATACAAATATAGTACATGAATACCAGTTAGCAAATGATGAGGGACACGGAACACACATAGCGGGTATTATTGCTGCAGTAAAGGATAACAATTTAGGTATTGCAGGAGTAGCACCAAAGTCAAAAGTAATGGTGCTTAAAGCCTTTAGTAATGGTACAGCTTATACAAGTGACATCATGGAAGCTATAGATTATGCATCAGCTATGGGTGTAAAGATAGTGAACTGCAGCTGGGGTAGTACGGCAGAGAATCCTGCTTTAAGAGAGTCTATTGAAGGAAGTGGTATGCTGTTTGTATGTGCAGCAGGAAACAGTGGTGTAAGCATTGATGATGCTCCTGTTTACCCGGCATCATACAGTAGTGAAAACATAATTACGGTTGCATCAATAGGTAAAAACGGTAACTTATCAAGCTTCTCAAACTTTGGAGAGGTATCTGTAGATATAGCTGCTCCTGGTGAGAGTGTAGTTAGTACATTACCGGGCAATACATATGGTCTAAAGAGTGGTACATCAATGACAGCTCCTTTTGTTGCAGGACAGGCAGCATTACTTCTAAGTAAGAACATTGACGCAAGTGCAAAAGATTTAAAGGATGCAATATTAAATTCATCCGATAGGTTATCTACTCTGGTAGGTAAGGTATACAGGGCTAATAAGTTAAACTGTGCCAATTCATTAACCGGAGTAGTTAATGAAGAAATAATTAATATAAATGAAGATACTACAATAATTAATAATACAAATAACAATGTAAATAATGTACAAGACGGATTTACTACTTTTGCAGGAGCTTCTACATATTCAGGCTCTTATGAGGTGACAGACTCTATTTTTTCACTTCCACCGGATACATCAAGAGGTGTACTTAATGCGGTATTAAAGGGTAACATGAGATCTAACTTACTTACATTACCAAAGATGGACCAAGATGTTGATGGGAATGGTGTTGTTGATGGATTTAGTAAATACACACATACTGGAATTACTGCTAGTTATTCCTTCGATACTCTTGAGAAATGTCAGAAAATAGAAATAACAGGTAGTACAGTTGCAAGTGGGCACGGAGCTTTCATAAATCAGAGTATTGATGTTACCCCAGGGGAAGTTATTAGTTTAGCTTGTGAAGCTAAGGTAGAAGGAAATGTAAGAGTTTATTTATATGTAGGTTGGTGGAGTAAAAGCACATATTTATCAACTTCTGTAAATGCTAGCTATAGCGGAGCAGAATTTGGAAGGTTAAAAAACCTTAATATTGTTGCACCTCCTAATTCTGATAGAGTTGAAATAAAAATTAAAGTAGCACCTATAGGTGTAGGGGATACTGGTGCTGGGTGGATAAAGAATGCTGTAGTAGAGAAGAGGCCAGTGGTAGAGGATAACTTCTTTTCAGGAGCAAAACATAACCGTCCTATAAGGATAAAAAGTATTGGGAAAAATATATTTAACGGCAAATTAAAATCTGGTGAATTTGTTGAAGGTTTTCCGGATAGATGTATAACAGCGGATTATTTGCCAGTGATACCAGGTACATATTGTCTGCAGAAGCTAGCAACTCCAAATCAGTGGAGTGCTATAGCAGTATATGATATTAACAGGAATTTTATCAGTTATATATCTAATACTCCTAATAGCGTATATACTTTTGGGGTACCTGAGAATGGAAGATATATAAAGGTAAAATTTGATGACCCAATGGATGTTATTGAAAAAGCAAGTGTGCAAATTACCAAAGCGTTAGTTGAGTCTGCATACGAGTCTTACAGGGAAAGTGATGCCTATATTCCTGTTGATTTACTATCCTTACCTAATGGTCAGAAAAATGAGATAAACTTGAGCACTGCGGAATATAAAAAAGCGGTTGGTAAGCATATTCTTGATGGTAATATAGAGTGGAGTTCATTTGGGAGTGATAGTAAAGCAGTTTGGGCTTACTTAACTAACTGGAGGAACACAAATAATTCTGTTGCTTTTGGTAGTGCTAACCCTAGTGCAGCAGTATGTTTTAATGATCAATTAGGATGTTTGAGGATTTCTGATTCATTTACATATGCAAACTCTGAAAACACGTTTAGACTATACTTGCCTAAAGCTAATACGGGTATTACTGACCTTACCAGCTTTAAGCAGTATCTAAACAATCATCCTGTTACACTAATTTATCAGCTTGAGAATCCTGAAGTATATAAGCTGGATGTTGAACCTGTTACATGCTATGAAAACGGTACTATTGTTATAGACTACGCTGTAAAGAATGTTGGTGTTTACAATAACGGGCTTGCAGTTAAGAACAAGGAACTGCCAATTGAATCAATAGAAAGCATATATAAAATTATTAATGGAGCCAGATTACGGGTTGATAAGGACAAAATAACTTTGGCACCAAATGGTCTGTCCTTTACTATTGTCGGTGCTCAATGGGGTGAGATGTATGAATACGTTTATTCCTATGACCCCGGACAGAGTATCGTACCTACAATAAAATATTCAGTACCTACAAACCTTGATGCACAAATGAATGACAATACAGAGGCAATAAGGCAGCATTCCCAGGAGATATCAAACCTTAAGGCTGAAATCCAGATATTGAAGGAACAAATACAAAATCCTACAAGGGTAAATGCAGGGCCATTTAAGATAACCTGTACCCCTGGAACACCTTTTAATATGGTACTTACAGCGGCCAATTCAAAAGACTTCAGCAGCCGTAAATTCACGGTGATATACAATAGTAATGAACTTGAGGTTACAGACTTATGTGCTGCAACGCCGACACTTGAAACGGGAGTTGGCAATCCTGTAGATACAAACATATCTATTATTAAAGTTGAACCGGGAATAATTGAGTTCATAATCTACAACCCCGTAGACAAGGGTAAAGCCTGGTCCGGTGCAGTAAATACTATCATATTCACGCCTAAGAGCGGTATCACCTCGGCCACTGTAACATATATAGCCGAGTAGGTAAAGGGAGTTGAAGCCTAATGGTTAAAATAAAGAGAAGAAGAACCGTTGCTGTAATAATTGTCATGTCGTTGATACTGACTTCTTTGGCAGTATCAACAGGCATAGTTTCGTTAAACAAGGTTAATACAGCCAATGCTCAAAACAATAATGACCAGAAAATAGCTGAAGATATATCCAATATGACAGGCGAGAAAACGAAGGATATTCTAAAGCTAAAAAATGAAGGCAAGTCATGGAATGAGATATTGGAGATTCTAAAGAATAATAGTGGCCAAAACCAGGTTGACAGGGAGAATAGAAGTGACTTTCTGACAGAGTCAGACTTGGGAGATGAGTATGTAGAAAAGCTTAAGAAAGAAGGCTTCACCCAGGAAGAGATTATGGAAGCCAAATCACTGGTTGAAAGAGTGATGTTTAACTTAAGGGAAATAACTGAAAAGTCTCTAAATAAACCTGATATTCCAAAGGTTGAGGTGGGAGAAACCCTTGATACCGAAGAAGATACTCCGGCTTATGAAGAGCTTGCAGGGAAGATAGACCTCAAGATAGCTGTATACCTTATTCTTAAGCTGGAAAGTGAGTTTGGCAGTATGGAGGGTGTACTGGATGAGTATTTATATTCCATACAAATAGGTGCTGACCTTGAAAAAATGATTATAGATAAAGAGGCATACGAAGAGGAAAAAAGAGAAAAGGGTGCTGGGTTAGATATAAAGAAAATAATAACCTTGGCAAAAATAGAAGAAAAGCTGCTTCAAAAGATCCAGTCCCAAAACAACAATAAGGTTGAATTTGATATTGATCCCAAGTCGGGTGAAGCAAAGCCGGGCTTGGAGCCTGAAGCTATAAAACCGCCATTACCTGATATTGGTCCTAAGGATGTAAAGCCTAAAGACCCATTGGAAGACGTAATGAAGGAGATAAATGACATAAGAAACAGGAGTCTTAATATTGAAAGCAATATAGAAGGGAGATAAAGGTATATGAGCAGGAAGCTGATAACAAAGATAACAGTGTTCTGTCTGGTATTTGTACTTATTACAGGTATAGCACAGGCAGGATATATGGCATATACAACAGCAGTAAAGAACGAAGGAAATGCAGGAGATAAGCCTAAGACAGCTGACAACAATAAAGTACCTGTTAAAGAGGATAGGGAAGCACCCAGGGCAATTTCTTTAAATGAAATGGGGGAGCCTAAGAAGCCTGAAAAAAAGGAAATAGATCCAAGTAAGGTAACTCTTTCAAAAGATATGGAAGATGCGATTAAAAAAGCCAAGGGTAAAGATGCAGATAAACATATAAATAACTGCAAAAAGCTTATAACAAAGCTTAACGTACCTATGGAATATACTATAGAAATAAAAAAACTTCTGGATAAAGGCCATGATATATCTGACATATTGGCAGCTTATGAATTCTTATATGACAACTACGGCCAGATAAGTGAGCTTGAAGGCTTGTTGGATAAGAAGAAGTCGGGTAAAGGCTTTGCACAGTTATTCAAAGAGTATGCAAAGGATAATAAGGAGTTTGTACCCAGAAACTTTGAGCCCGGCTATCTTGAAAGTCTTCTAAAATCACCATCTATGACAGCAGATGACATAATGATAGCAGACCGTATATCACAAAAGGGCTTAAAAACATTTGAAGAGTTGATTAACCTGAAGAGACAAGGAAAGTCTTGGAAGGAAATAAAGAGCGACCTTGGTATAGTAAATACCGAGGAAAAGCTTCCAAGGATTGGCGTAACAAGTGCACAGGTGAGAAAGCACATGGAGGGTAGTAATCTTACAGAAGAGCAGGTTGTAGAAGCTCTTGTTTTGGCTGGAAAGTTTGGTAAGGAAGATACTGAAGTAATTGAGAAGGCCAAAAAGGGAAAGAAGAAGGAAGATATTTTAGCAGAGATACTCGAAACAGAATACAGATAAGGATAAAAGTGGGGTGAAATATACGTGAGGCATATATGTAGAATATTTATATTATTACTGCTAATGGCAGCAGCATCAGTTATGCCCTTACAGATGGTCTATGCAGAGACGCTGGAAGAGCAGATGAACAACCTTATTGGACCAAAGCAGATTTATAGTACCTTTGTTTCTCCGGCTTACATGAGAACCAATACAAGTGAGGAATATATAAACCCTCAAACAGGGGAATTGAGTATAAATCAGGCTGACTACGTATTACCGGGAAGGAACGGCCTTGACCTTGAAATAAAGAGACTTTATAAGAGCGGGACATGCTACGCATGGGAAATGAAAACTAGTTATTCTAATGGAGTCTGGGTTGACTACCTGGTATCAACATTAGCTACATCTACATTCTATGAAGACAGATACAACCTTGGTGTGGGATGGAGATTCTCTTTTCCAACAATAGAAGTCAGTATGAATTCTGATGGAAGTAGTTTTATGTTTTTACATACAGAATCAGGTGATGTGTATAGACTTATTAAGTCAGAGAATATTAACTATACACAGTATTATACACTTGAGAACTATAAGCTTAAGGACATTGTAATAAAGGAAGACACATCGTTTACAAATGGTAGCTTCGTATCTAGATATGTAATGATTGATAAGGATGGAAAGAAAACTTATTTTGATAGTGATGGCAGAATTCAGGGTATTGTTGATAGAAATAATAATATGATTACATTTAACTACACCAGTATAAACTATACAATTGATGGATATACAAAGACAAAAATACTGATAACAAAAATAACAGATACTGTTGGTAGAGTTGTAAACATTGAGTATAAACAAGATGAAAACTTCTTATTAACTGTAAACGCGGACGGGACTGGGAGTTCAGATTTACAAGATAAGTTTCAAGTAATTATATATTTACCGGACAATACATCTGATACGTTAAGTGATAATAAGAAAATAATCTACAATAAAAGTGCATTCCTTTCCTCAGGAGCATCAAGAAAAGTAGTTAGGACTAGACTTCAAAATATTATAGGCTTGGATGGGTCGATTAAGTATTGGTTTGGGGTAGAACAGCTAGGGCCTTGTGATTACGCTATAAAACCCGGGATTGGTTTTACTTACAGCAATGGAGGAAACTATACTGTTTATAATGCTCATGAGAATATTAATTTAATTTTTTCGCATAAAACAAATAAGAAAACCAAGTATACATATAATACATATGTTAAAAGATTTGGATCAACTGGAAGTATACAATATAGAAAAATAGTTAAAAAAGAGGATATTTCTGTAAGTTGGGATGGTACCAACATTAGTGAAACTGTCAAGAATAGCCAGAGCTATTCATATACAGGAGAACCGGATGGATACCCAAACATTACATCATTTGAAGAGGATTTTGACGACATATATCATAGTATGACTAACTATGGTTCTTGGTCAATAGAAAATCAGCAGTATAAAAGTATTCCGATTTATAATGTTTCTAATTTAGCCATTGCGAGTGGGATAAATTTTTCTGACGTAACATATGAGGCTGAAGTCGAGTTTAAAAGTCCAAGTTCTTCGGGTGGATATTCAGAGGAAGGGTTAGTTTTTAGGGTATCAAATCCTAGTTATGGCTATTATTCATTTAATGGGTATTTAGCATATATCAATAAATGGGGCCATGTGTATTTATGTGTGTATCAGAATGGAACTATGATTAAAGAATTTAGGCCGCAAATAATAGATGTTATGCGGCATCACATGAAAATAGTTGCAAAAGGCAATAATGTTAAGCTATATGTAGACAACATGGAAAAACCTTTAATAGATATTACAGATTCTACTTTTTCTTCAGGGAATATTGGTTTATTAGCATATAATAACTATACCTTGTTTGACAATGTAAAAGCATATGTAAGCACGTGTACTCACGCAACGGAAGTTACTGATATGAGAGGGTCAAGGACTAAATACTCATATGATGGTAATCAGCAATTGATTAACGTTGAAGAATCAGGTAACGATCATAAGGTTATAACAACAACTACTTATGATGCAAACAAGATGCCTCTCAAAACAGAGAAACTAATATACAATGTAGTGAACGGGCAAGCTGGAACTACTCCTGTTAAGCATATTGAAAACTATAGCTATGATCAGTATGGAAATCTTATAAGTTATACAGGACCTTTAGCGGCACGAGATTCAGATGGTAAACCGATAGACGGTAAATATACTGTAACTTATGACTATTACATAGACAAATATCATGTGCTTAAGTCAAAAGCGTCTAAAATCAACGATACAACTACATCAATAGTAAAATATGATGTAGATGAAAAGGGTAGTATTATAAGAGAAACAAAAGTGCATAACGAAAACGGTATTGATAAATCTATAGTTACAGATTTCCAGTATGACTATAACGATACAAATCCTAATAACGATTTCGGTAATATGATCAGGAAGACTGTTAAGTACATAGATAACAGTGAAAACACCTACGTCACAAACTATGAATATGGTATTGATGCCGATGGTACCGATCAAAAGGGTGGGTACCTCACAAGGGAATACAACACTATTAATGTCAAAAATGCTGATGGTACTACTAGTGAAAAGAACCTTGAGAAGAAATATGTGTATGATTTTAGTACAGGTAATCTTAAAGCCGAGATTGATAAGTATGATAACAGGACAAACTATGAATATGACTTATTCAACAGGGTTCAGAAGGTTAGTTATTCCAATTCAAGTTATACTAAGGAATACATATATGAAGATTTATGGAATAATAACAAAGTCATTAAATACAAAGATTTAAATGGATGGTGGTACTGGTATAAGTTTGATATATATGGAAATATGACAGGACAGTATATATCAAATAATTCAAGTTATGGCGAAAGTAGAGTCAAAGAATATGAGTATGACTCCAACGGAAATAAAACCAAAGAAATTGATGCAAACGGACACAGTATAAGATTCTCTTATGATAGCCAAAACAGGCTTACCAAAAAGTCTTTTTGGGATAAGGATACTACTGAAAGAGAATACATAAGCTTAAAGTATGAAGTTGGAAAGGATGCCAATACCCTATTATTAGTTACAATAACAGATGAAGATGGTTATATAAAAGAATATGGCTACGATAAAGCCAGTAGGCTGCAAAAAGAAGTGGTAACACTTTATTACTACTCTTCTACATTTGGTTACGATTATGCGGGGAATCTGATAAGTGTAAAAGACAGAAAAGATAAAACAACAAGCTTTACTTATGATGATCTAAACAGGCTTATACTAAAAAAGGATGCATTGAATAATGAAACAAAATATACATATAACTGCCTTGACAAAGTGCTGACAAAAGAAGAACCAGGAGACAAGATAACACAATATAGTTTTGATGTATTAGGCAGAGTTTCAATTGAAAAGGTGTATAAGAGAGGCTCTAGTGATTATACTTACAAGAAGTATGAATATGATAACACTGCCAACAAACATACCTTGAAAGAAGGTAAGGTTGAAGGCGCAAAGGATTATTTATCATCAGAAGTTCAGTATGTATATGACAATTTTAATAGAGTATCCGACGAGTATAGAAAGATAGACGATAGCAGAACCTGCCATATTAAATTTGAGTATGATGGTAATGGCAACAAGACTTCACAAAAGGAATTTATTAGTTCAACAGAAGACCGGTACACAGTATATAAATATGATTATGACAGTCTGGGAAACTTAAAGCAGGAAGAAGGCTGGATTCAAAATGACCAGCAGCGTGGCTACTTTAAGAAGATGTATGAAAAGGATTATGCTGGCAATTTAAAGGTATTTAAAGAATGGAACGGTAGTAGCTATAACACTATAACTTTTGAGTATGATCATAGAAACAGGCTCAAAACCAAGACAGAACCCTATGGTACTTCAACTACAAAGGTAACAACGTATGGCTATGACAAAAGAGGAAACATGACTTCAGAATCTTTAACCAAGCAGGGGGAAGTAAGTGAGAGAACATATGAATACGATGGGGTGGGTAACCTCATTAGAAATACTGATGCTCTAGGCAATACTACAAGGTATGTATACGATAAGAATGGAAACAGGATTAAAGAGATTGACCCTAGGTATTACAGTATTGCTGGTGAGACAGCCAATCCTAAAATAGTAAATACTGCTCCGCGTATTGAGTATGAATATGATGACTTGAACAGGCATATAAAGACCACAGTAATAGATGGAACAAAAATAACTGTTCTAGAGTACAAGGTATACGATGGCAGAGGAAATGTTATAAGGAAAGTTGATGGTGAAAGATATAATGCTGCCAGTCCTATTAGTTCTATCGGAGAAGAATATGAATACGATGTGGCAGATCGAGTAGTAAAATATACTTCTGCAGCTGCAGTCAAATACAACATTGACAATGTACAGAAAGAATTTACTAAAAGATATACATATGACGGATCTGGAAGGGTATTGACTGAAGAGGATTCGGATAATAATACCATTAAATACTCATACTATTTAAATGGAAGAGTAAAAGAAAAGCTTTATCCCGATTTAACCAAGGAGAGCTATGACTACGACCTGACAGGTAAGGTAGAAATAACGAAAACCGATAGGGCAGACAATTCGACCAAGTATTACAATACAATATTTAATAAGCCCTATAGAGTAGAATACCCTGATAATACATATGAAGAGTTTAGTTATACCAATACGGGTAAACTTTTAAGCTTTAGAGATAAGAAAGGGCACTATATATCGTACAGTTATGATTCTAATAATAACTTGATTGAGGAAAAAGAGCAATACAGATCGGATAGCCAGAACTTTTACTATAGGCTGTTAAAGTATAGTTACGATGAAATGAATAACATTAAGGATAAGGAAACATATGAGATTAAAAGCTGTTATACTGAACAAATCCCAGATGTGATAGTATCTGCCGGAGATAAGGTTGAATATGCATATGATAAAGCGGGGCGTCTAAAAACCGTATCCGGACCTAATGGTAGGGAGACAATATACGACTATGATGCTAAAGGTAATTTAACTTTTCAGAAGAGAAAGGTGTCGGACGGTATCTATGATATCAAAAGGTATGAGTATGATATTTTAAACAGGGTAACAAAAGAAATACTTCTTGTGGAATCTAATGATATTGATCCGTTGCATTTACCTTCAAACTTATATGATGCTGACTACCCTACAAAAGTTAAAGCAATCACAAGCTATGAATACTATAATAACAGCAAATTGATGAAAAAAGTTGATCCATATGGTAATTCAACTGATTATGAGTATGACTTTGATGGAAGGATGACAAAGTTAAAAGATGAAGAGCTTAACGAAACAAAGTTTATCTATGATTTGAGGGGCAACCTTACAAAAAAAATCAATGCAAGATTAAAAGCTGTAGATTATGAATATGACAGTATGAATAGGTTGATAAGGTTAAAAACCCCTGCAGCAGACGGTAGTACTGCTGTTACAAGATATATCTACGATAAGATGGGCAACCTTAAAAAAGAGATAAAGCCTAAGTACTACGATGCTGCAAAGGATACAAGTGAATTTGTGGAAGCAATGACCGGTATATCATATACATATGATAATATGAACAGGCTGGTTACCACGCTTTCGCCTGAAGGTAACGTAATATCCATACAAAAATATGATGCTAATGGCAATGTTATTAAAGTAGTTGATGGAATTAGATATAATGGAAACATTGATACATCACCGGGAACTGTATATTCATACGATTTTATGAACAGAGTAAACCAGGTAACTGATGCACTAAACAATAACTCATATATTGAATATGATGTGTTAGGAAGAATAGTATCTAAAAAAGATGCCAGAAGTAAAGTTACATCATATGAATATTATCCTGATGGAACCCTGTGGAGGGAGAAGTTCGCTGATACAGGGGTTAGGGAGCATACATATGATAAACTAGGACGTAAGGTGACAGAAAAGGATCAAATGGGTCATATGACTATCTATACATATAACGCTTTTGACAGTGTTAATACAATAAAGGACCCATATGATAAGATAATAGAACATAAATATGATCTTAAAGGAAACCTTACTAAGCAAAAAGATAAGAGGGATAACTGGAGTTTATTTAGCTATTACAAGAATAATAAGCTTAAGGAGAAGAAGATACCTCTTGAATACAACAGCAGCGGAAGTATACTATACTACATAGAAAGCTATGTCTATGATGGGGCTGGTAATCTAACTCAAAAAACTGTTACAGGGACTAAGGATCCACTTTCAAAAAGGGTTACAGACTATACCTATTATGACAATGACTTGCTTGAGACTATAAAGGATAACAGTGGAGCATACTCTAAAAACTACTATGACAAGAACGGAAACCTTATAAAAACCGAAACTCTAAGAGATGTAGGAAAATTTGATATAACAAAGATTGAGTATGATAACCTTGACAGGAAGGTAAAAGACATTAGATTGATAGACGAGACAAGCGTATATAATGCTGCAAGCCTTCCAAATATAGCTAGTATAAGAGATCCGGAATACCTTGGCAAGATACAGCTAATAACCGGCTATGAGTACGATATCCTTGGTAATCTCAAAAAGGTAATAGACTCAAGAGCCTATGGATATTTATCTACAGATACCGTAAAGAGGGATAAATATACCACTTGGTATACTTATGACATATTGAACAGAATAGAGAAGGTAATAAGAGAGCATAACGGCACAGATGTATACAGGCAATACTACTATGATGCTGTAGGGAATAAAACAAAAGAGAGAAATGAGAGGGGCTATTTTACAGAGTACACTTATGATGATGTAAATAGGCTAAAGACAATAAAAGACCCATTAGGAAAGATAATGAGATATGACTACGACCTCTCGGGTAATATGACATCTCAGACTAATGCCAAAAGCTATACTGTTTCCTATACCTATGACAAGCTAAACAGACTTGAAACTGTTAAAGATCCTTATGAAAGGATAATAAGTAAAAGAGTATATGATGCTAACAGCAATGTGATAAAGGAAATAGATGCAAAAGGCTACCTGTCTGGTACTACAGATGATACAAGGTATGGAACTTTGTATACCTATGATTTGGCTAACAGGCTTGTAAAGGTTGTTGACCCGGTAGTACTTGAAAAGGGTGGGCCTACAAAACATACTGCTAAGTACGAGTATAACCAGTATGGTCAAAAGATAATGGCCTATGATGCATTGGATAATGTGACAAAATATGAATATGACGAGGCTGGAAGGCTTAAAAAAGTAACTGATGCTCTGGATGTAGATATACAATATTCATATGACAAAGCAGGTAATAAGCTTTCCATGACTAATGGAAAGAATAAGGTTACTAGTTACAGCTATGGTGATTATGGTATACTTCTATCATACCTGGATGCTAATAATAGGCCTTCATCCTACAAGTACGACCTTGCTCTAAATAAGGCAAGTGTACTGGATAGAAAGGGTAATGAAACTCTATACACCTATGATTCAAGGAATCTATTACTTACAAGAAGTGTACCTAAGACTGGAGACAGTATAAGCTATACCTATGATGGGGTTGGGAACCGGGTAAAGATGACTGATGCCACAGGAACCCTTGATTATACCTATGACGAGAACAACAGGCTAAAAACCATCTCAAAAGCAGGAATAGAACAGATTTCCTACACTTATGACGATATAGGAAATATAGATACCGTAAAGGATAAGAAAGGATTTACAACAAGCTATACCTACGACAGATCAAGTAGGATGGAAACAATAAAATATACAGCAGCCGGAGTTAGTAAAACAACAAGCTATGTCTATGACATAAACGGAAACAGGGAATCTGTATCCTACCATGGAGGTGTTAAGGAAGAGTATACCTATGACAAAAACAACAAACTACTTACACTGATAAATAAAAGGGCTGACGGAAGTATTATTTCAAGCTATGGTTATACCTACGATCTGGTAGGGCGCCAGGATACAAAGACTGACAGCTATGGTACTACATTATATAATTATGATAGTGTAGGAAGAATATTAAAGGTTACTGCGCCAGGTAAGACTTCGGTATATACCTATGATAATGCTGGAAATAGGCAAACCCTAAATGAAACCTATACCTCCGAGCAATCAAGCGGCTATAAGGATGAAGCTACAGGAAATGAAGTAAAATATAAGATAAAGAATGTACAATACGTATACTCTGATGCAAACGAGCTGTTGAAGGCCGTAGAAATAATGAAGGATGCTGCAGGTCATGAGGTAGTAAGGAAGACGATAGACTATAAGTATGACAATAACGGTAACCAGACTCTTCAAACGGTGAGTTATGTAAAACAATATTCACCTGTTACAGAAGATTCGATCGGAATAGTTATTGTCGGAGGAGGCGCTTCAGGACCTACAGGAGAAATCAGTAACCTTATAGAGACTGTAACTAATGAGTATGACGGATTTAACAGACTAAAGAAGATAGAAACCGTAAAATCAAATGTAAAGATAATATCAGAGTTTACCTATAATGGTGACGATTTAAGGGTCAGGAAGACTGTAAAGAAATCTACATCAGCGTATGCTGCTGAAGTAACCAACTACCTTTATGACAGACAACATGTTATACTGGAGACAGATGGAAGCGACAATGTAAAGGTCAGATATGTACGGGGAATAAAGTACATAGCAAGAATAGATGCTTTAAACAAACACTCATATTTCCTTTATAACGGGCACGGTGATGTAGTGCATACTGTAAGTGAGGAAGGGGTGGTAGAGAACAACTATGACTATGACATATGGGGCAATCCTACACTTGCAATAGAAGAGTACAGCTGTGCCATAAGGTATGCTGGTGAATTCTACGATGTTGAAACTGGGCTTTACTACCTAAGAGCAAGATACTATGACCCATACACAGGAAGGTTTGTATCGGAGGACAGCTACTGGGGTGAAGATGCAAATCCACTTAGCATTAATTTGTATACATATTGCCATAATGATCCTGTAAACTTTATAGATCCGACAGGGCACTTTGCTCAAATAGCTGGAGGGTTACGTGGTAGTTTTTCAATTGGTTTACCTGATATAGTAAAGTCAGTATCTGAAGAACTTAAGGCCAAGGAAAATGCTAAGCAGGCAGCAGAAAAAGCGGTCGAGTCTATAGTTACTATAGATAAAAAGCCTAAAGTAAGTGGAAAAGATAGAATTGGTGTGGACTCTGATTTGAGTCAACATTTGAATGATGAAATCGAGAAACTGACGGAAGAGTTTATTGCTAGAAACAACTCAGATGAAACAGCTGATAGCAGCAATAAAGGTGGGAATACCAATAATACTGTAACAGAAACTAATGGTGGTAATAGTAACCAAACAACAGATTCAAATCCTAAGGAAGAAAATATTGCAACAGTTTTATTGGATGAGGCATTGCAATTAACTTCAACAGAAGTATTTAACCCTTTAGTATTACAGCTGCAGAAAAAGCTGAATGAATTGGGGTATGTAGATAAAAATGGTAAACCTTTAGATGAAGACGGATGGTTTTATACTAATACGTTATATGCTGTGAATGCATTTAAAGAAGCTAATGGACTTTGGAATTTTGGAGAGTATGAAGGAAAAGTAGGACAAACTACATGGGATTTGATGTTCTCTGATAGAGCAAAGAGGTACGTAAAACCACAAACTGTTTCGGTGGAAAATACACTTGATTCAGCGCAGGGAAATAACAACAATAATAATGGTTTTTCTGGAGGAGTTTATTATAGTATAGCAGATGGAGGTAGTAATTATACTAATAATTACAATGTTCCATCCAACAGTTATCATGGTTCTTATCAGGGACCTGGATATAATAATGCTAGTGCAGATGGATCTTCAACTCAGGGGACGGGTTATGCTGTGATCAAGCCTGAAGACATATCAACATATGGTGAAGATTCAATTGTGTACAAAGCTCTTTTAAGATTACAAAATAGCCTTGATGATGCATATTCCGAAAATGCGAAGAAAACAGGTCTTTCTGAGTATTCTGTATCTGCTATTAAGGATTTAGAAGCAGAAGTAAGAAGGATTGCAAAGAAATTAAACAATAAGATTGATGCTCCTTATTCAGTAGGTGTAGGTCCATTAAAAAAGAATTTAAATTATGTAGAAATGGTTTTATATGCAGATAATCCGGAGATTGTTGATGACTGGTTATGGACTGGAGGAGAAGCAAATTCTAGTTCAATAGTATTATTTAATAAGGATAATAGTAGTTATGATGCAAGTAATCAAAATGCATTTTTACATGCCTACTGGAATGGCTTAATGGTTCAGAAGATGGGTCTTTCTAATGCAAAAAAGTGGGCTGATGCGCATGAGTTTGGTGCAAGTAATAATACAGGTATTGAAAAGTATATGGATTTATTTAATAATGCTAAGGGTAGGGAAATTGCATTATCAGTAATGAATGATACATCTATTACTTATAAAACGGCTGAGATAAGCCATCGAATATATAATGCTGTTGGAGAAGGCATATTAAGAAGGGTAGTAAATGGCAAACTTGTTCCAACAGATAATTCTAGTTATAAGCCTGATTACCCTATATATTTGGGACCATAATTATGTTGTGAAAG
>JBMOLK010000042.1:0-21068 GCA_049325575.1 Bacillota bacterium
TATGACAAAATAATACAGTGTTAGCCTTATCAAGAGAGGTGGAGGGAATGGGCCCTATGAAACCCGGCAACCGGCTTAAATGTATCGGTGCCAATTCCTACGGGATATTTGTATATCCTGAAAGATGAGGAGTAAATTAGAATCCTCTTCATCAAGAAAGAGGTTTTTTTATGCTAAGAAAATACATAAAGTATAAGCATATATTTGTTTACCTATAAAACGAGGCTAGCCTGAATTAATACTAAAATTTCTATAAGGAGGTTTTTACTAATGGCAAGAAAATTATTTACTTCTGAATCTGTTACTGAGGGACATCCTGATAAAATATGTGATCAGATATCTGACTCCGTATTGGACGCAATTTACGCAAAGGATCCTATGGCCAGGGTTGCGTGCGAAACATCGGTTACTACCGGTTTGGTTCTGGTAGCAGGTGAGATTACAACAAGCTGCTACGTGGATATTCCCAAGATTGTTAGAAATACCATCAGGGAAATAGGTTATGATAGGGCAAAATACGGATTCGACAGCGATACATGTGCTGTTTTGACTTCAATTGACGAGCAGTCACCTGATATAGCAATGGGTGTGGACAAGGCTCTTGAAGCTAAGACCGGTGAAATGACTGATGCTCAGATTGAAGCAATAGGTGCAGGTGACCAGGGCATGATGTTTGGATATGCCTGTGATGAGACTCCGGAGCTAATGCCTATGCCTATTTCATTGGCACACAAGCTAACCAAGAGGCTTACTGATGTAAGAAAGAATGGAACTTTGGAGTATCTAAGGCCTGACGGTAAATCACAGGTAACTGTTGAATACGAAGAAGACAAGCCTGTTAGGATAGATGCGGTAGTTATCTCCACACAGCATGGACCTGAAGTTGATCACGAAACCATCGAGAGAGACATTATTGAGCATGTTATAAAGCCGGTTATACCTGCAAATCTCTTAGATAGCAAAACAAAATACTATGTAAATCCCACAGGCAGATTTGTCGTAGGCGGTCCACAGGGAGATGCAGGGCTCACAGGCAGAAAAATAATAGTTGACACTTACGGCGGATATGCAAGACACGGTGGAGGAGCCTTCTCAGGAAAAGATCCTACAAAGGTTGACCGTTCAGCTGCATATGCTGCACGTTATGTTGCCAAGAATATTGTGGCAGCAGGTCTTGCCAGAAAATGCGAGGTGCAGCTTGCATATGCAATAGGTGTTGCCAGACCGGTATCTGTAAGAGTGGATACTTTTGGCACAAGCACTATATCTGAAGAAAAGATTGAAAGTTTGGTAGAAAAGCATTTTGATTTAAGACCTGCCGGAATCATTAAGAGTCTTGATCTAAGAAGGCCTATATACAAGCAAACAGCAGCTTATGGACACTTCGGAAGGACAGATATTGACCTTCCATGGGAGAAGACTGATAAGGCTGATGATTTAAAAAGAGAAGCCAAAGAACTGTAAAATTTATTTTTTTTACAAAGGGAAACAGGACAGCTGTTTCCCTTTTTTACGTACTGCCGCCAATATCAGTAACAGTTTGCCTCTTTGTTTCATATACTGGAATTGGGGGTGTTTATTATGTTAAGAACTGTTTTTGAAGTTGTGGTATGTGTTCTTGCAGCGTATGGCTTCATAACATTAATACATGAATTAATACTGTCCGTCAAACACAAAATGAATTATAAAAACTCCATGGTAAAGCTGGTTCTGATAGTTAAGAATCAGGGTGAAGTTATTGAAGGAGTATTAAGGAACGTTCTGCCCAGGGATTTTTTAAGAAAACTGATGCCTGGAGGAAAGCTGATAGTACTTGACATGGGATCTAAGGATGATACCCTGGATATTTTAAGAAAACTGGAAAAGGATTATGAGTGCCTTGAGGTGTTAAAAAGAAATGAAAAGGACATCCTGTTTAAATATTTTGAAGAGCCTGAGGAAAAGGAACCGAACCTTGAACACGCCAGAAGAAAAGTATAAACCCCGGCTTACATAAATAGAGATAACGAACTGCAAAGATAAACATATAATACCTTATTCTTTTCTAAATAAGATATATAAGTTATACTTAATCTATGAAAGCTTAAGTTTTAAATTTATGAAGAATAAGGTGGGCATGTTGATCACTTTCCAAGGAATTATTGAAGAGATTATATTCTCAAATGAAATTAACGGGTATACTGTTTGTGAGCTTAGAAACGATGAAGATATAATAACTGCTGTTGGTTTTATGCCTTTTGTAAATGTTGGAGAGATGCTTAAGGTTTCAGGCAAGTGGGTAACCCACCCCGACTATGGTGAACAGCTTAAAGTCGAGCTTTATGAAAAGATGCTTCCACAGACTGCCGAGGCCCTGGAAAAGTATCTTTCTTCCGGTCTTATAAAAGGGGTGGGTCCGGCAACAGCAAAGAAGATCATTAAGAGGTTTGGGGAAGATGCTGTAAATATTATTCAGTTCCATCCGGAAAAGCTTTCAGAGATAAAAGGCATCAACCTTGAAAAAGCCCTTAGGATCGGACAGGCCTTCCTTGAACAAAGGGGTCTTAGAGATGTGGTAATGTTTTTTCAGGAATACGGCATCAGTCCAACCTATGCAGCTAAAATATTTAAAGCATTTGGCCCTGATACCATTGAGGAGATCAAGTCAAATCCCTATAGATTATCGGATGAGGTTTTTGGAATAAGCTTTAAAACTGCAGATAGAATTGCTAAAAGCCTGGGAATAGACCCCTCATCAAAATACAGGATATCAAGCGGCATAAAGTATGTACTTTCCCAGGCAGCGGTTAACGGACATACTTTCGTAAGTGACGAAAAGCTTAGGGAGTATACTTCAAACCTTCTGGATGTTGATATAGAAAATATTAATGATGCACTTGTTTCGCTTACACTTGGCAAGTCCATATGTGTGGAAAAGAGTGAAGACCTGGCCAAGGTGTATTTGAGCTCATTTTACCACGCAGAGCTAAGTGTATGCAGAAAGCTTGTAGAGCTTTCCAGTATAGGTTTTAACGGGAATATAAATGATTTTGAAGATAGGATTAAGGAAGTTCAGAGAAAAGAAGGCATCATACTGGCCGAAAAACAGAAGGAGGCTATAAGAGAAGCCTTGATTAACGGGGTGCTTGTGATTACGGGAGGACCAGGTACCGGTAAGACAACCATTATAAAAAGCATTATAAGCTTGCTGGACAGTGAGGGTTACGAATTTGTGCTGGCAGCACCTACCGGAAGGGCTGCAAAGAGGATGTCGGAAGCTACGGGTTATGAAGCAAAAACCATTCACAGGCTTCTTGAAATAGGGTACGCAGGAAATGATGATGAGCTGGTATTTATGAAAACAGAGGCCAACCCCATAGAGGCTGACGTTGTCATAATAGATGAAATGTCCATGGTTGATATAATTCTTATGAACCATTTATTAAAGGCTGTTGCCTGCGGGACAAGGCTTATACTCGTGGGAGATGTGGACCAGCTGCCTTCAGTAGGAGCAGGAAATGTTCTTCGCGATATTATAAGGAGTGAAGTTATCAAGACGGTTAAGCTGACGGATATTTTCAGACAGGCAGAGGAAAGCATGATAGTAGTAAATGCCCACAAAATCAATAAAGGTGAGAATCCTGTTTTAAACACGAAGGATAAAGATTTCTTCTTTGTATCGAGAAGCTCTCAAAGTGATATTGTAAAAACCGTAATTGAGCTCTGCAGCAGGAGGATACCTCAAACCTTCGGTTATGATCCATTGAGACATATACAGGTGCTTACACCCATGAGAAAAAGTGCAGTAGGTGTCGGAAATCTTAACATAGAGCTGCAAAAGGTATTGAATCCGGAAAGCAAAAACAAGAATCAAAAGATCTTCAGGGATTTTGTGTTCCGCGAAGGTGACCGGGTTATGCAGATAAAGAACAACTATAATTTAAAATGGGAAAAGGTAAGCGGTCTTAGCTGTGAAGGAACAGGTGTATTTAATGGTGATATGGGCATAATCCGTGAAATAGACAATGAGGAACAAAAGCTGATAGTTATCTTTGATGATGAAAAATTGGTGGAATATGACTTTACTATACTTGATGAACTGGAACCGGCTTTTGCAGTTACTATACACAAGAGCCAGGGGAGTGAATTCCCTGTGGTAATTATACCGGTATCTCCAGGACCGCAGGTCCTCATGACAAGAAATCTTTTATACACTGCCGTAACCAGGGCTAAAGACCTTGTTATACTTGTAGGAGCGAAAGATTATATGGAGGAAATGATAAAAAACGACAGGGAAACCAAAAGAAATTCAGACCTGGCAGAGAAGTTAAAGAAATGTATTGTAGGAATAAACTGGTGATAGCATATGCTTAAGTGGATTATTAATTTACTATTTCCGCCTAAATGCATATTTTGCAGCAAGATCTTAGATGTAAATAAAGATGTGTTTATATGTAATGACTGCCTTGGCAGAGTACCGTTTATGGAAGGCAGCAGTATTAAACTAAAAAGCGGGATTAATTACTATGATGACGTAATATGCGTGTGTGAATATACAGGCATCATAAAGGAGGCTCTCTTAAGGTTTAAATTCTCAAACAAGCCATCATACCATCTTACGTTTGCCAGGCTTCTTTTGGATAGAATAAGTCAAACTTATGACTTTGGGATGTTTGACATGATTATAAGTGTACCCCTTCACCCCCTTAAGGAGAGCACCAGAGGATACAACCAGTCATATTTGATGTCCGGGGCATTAAGCAGAAAAACCGGAATAAAGGAAGAGTCGGGGCTGATATCAAGGATAAGGGATACCGGCAGCCAAAGCCTTTTAACCAGGAGCGAAAGGCTAACCAACGTGAAGGATGCATTTAAAGTAAGTGAGACCTCAAAGATCGAAGGCAAGGCTATACTCCTGGTTGATGATGTTTTGACTACCGGCAGTACACTAAATGAGTGCAGCAAGACCTTAAAGCAGGCCGGAGCAAAAAAGGTTGTGGTGGCTGTAATTGCTTCGGGCAGGAAGTTTTAACGCTCCTATCCTGCCTCACTTTCAAGACTTGTACCTGTAAACTGGCTGTTGTAGAGGTCTGCATAAAAACCGTCTTTGGCAAGAAGCTCTTTATGATTACCTATTTCAATAATGCTGCCATGATTCATAACAAGAATCAGTTCAGCGTCTCGGATGGTGGACAGCCTGTGGGCAATGACAAAGCTGGTTCTATCCTCCATGAGATTGGCCATTGCCTTTTGAATTAATACCTCTGTTCTGGTATCAACGCTGCTTGTAGCTTCATCAAGTATGAGGATAGCCGGGTCAGCCAGTATTGCACGGGCAATAGTCAAAAGCTGCTTTTGTCCTTGGGATATATTGGTGGCCTCTTCATTCAATATTGTATTATATCCGTCGGGAAGTGTCCTTATGAAGTGATCGGCGTGTGCAGCTTTTGCTGCATTTATAATCTCTTCATCAGAAACACCTTCGCGTCCATAGGCTATATTATCCCTTATGGTACCGTTAAAGAGCCAGGTATCCTGGAGTACCATACCAAACATTTTACGAAGATCCCCTCTCCCCATATCCCTGATATCAACTCCGTCGATGGTAATTTGCCCTCCCTTGATTTCATAGAAACGCATAAGAAGGTTTACTAGTGTGGTCTTCCCGGCACCGGTGGGACCAACAATTGCAACTGTACTGCCTTTTTTAACATCCAGGTTCATATTTTCAATAAGAGGCTCTGTATCTTTGTAGCTGAATTTAACATCTTTAAATTTGACTTCACCTTTAGGGAATTCGATAATCTTACTTTCCTGACTGTCAGGAATTTCTTCCTCTTCGTCAAGGAGCTCGAAAACCCGCTCGGCACAAGCAACAGTAGACTGAATAACATTTGCAATGTTGGCAGTATGCACTATTGGCATGGTAAATGATCTTGAATACTGGATAAATGCAGTAATATCACCTATTTTAAGCCTGTTCTTAGTTACCCAGATTCCGCCTATAATGCATATAAGCACATATCCAAGATTACTTACAAAGTTCAAAAGAGGAAACATAACTCCAGATACAAACTGTGCTTTCCACCCGGCTTCATAAAGCCTGTCATTTATCTCGCTGAACTTTTCTATTGAATCCTTTTCATGTCCAAAGGCTTTTACTATTTTATGGCCTGTATACATCTCTTCTACATGACCGCTAAGCATACCTAACTCCTTTTGCTGTGCTGCAAAGTACTTTTGTGACTTTTTGGCTACAAAAGCTGTAGAAAAAACATAAAGCGGCAAAGTTGCAAGAACAATAAGGGTTAGCAAGGGACTTATGATCAGCATCATTACTATAAATCCTATGATTTGAATAATAGATGTAATCAACTGAGTAAGACTCTGCTGCAGGGTTGTCGATATGGTATCTATATCGTTGGAAACGCGGCTTAGAATTTCACCATGGGTCCGTGAATCAAAATATTTTAGAGGCAGTCTGGCAAGCTTATTGTCTACTTCCTTACGCATATCATAAACAGTTTTTTGTGCTACACTTGACATTATATACTGCATGATAAAGCTAAATAATGAGCTTAGTAAATAAAAACCCACTAAAATAAGAAGTATATAACCGATATAGGTAAAATCAATTTTCCCGTCAGTTTCTTCTATTGCCCTGACGGTTTCATCTATTTGTTCCTTACTAAGATTCATTTCTTGCTTTCCATTGGCATTTGGAACAGCAGATGTTTTTTCAGCAAAATCCATATACAGTCTGAATATTTCTGCTTTTTCTTTGGAGTCCTTTGCTTTATCTATAAGGGGTTTTGTTCTAAGTTCACCAATTAGTTGCCTAAGCTCCGGGTCTTTCATTGCCTCTTCCATAAGTTTCTTTTGCTCATCGGTCATTTGCTGGCTTGGATTTCCGGACATAAGACTGCTTTGCTGCCGGGATATATTTTGTATTGCCATTTTGGCTCTAAAGCCATCACCTAATTTATTCATAGGTATGCGGCTTAAATTTGGGCCGTATACGGTGAAAGTAGTGCTTACAATTGCAAATAACAGTACTATTATCAACTTGAATTTATGAGGCTTTAAACACCCTATAAGCCTTTTGGTTGTAATCTTAAAGTTCTTTGCCTTTTCTACCGGTCTTCCTAAAGCTCCGCCGAAGCCACTTCTTTGAAGACCTCCCTGTGTCTTTTCTGCCGGTCTATTCTCTCTATGGACTTCACTCATGCCAATTCCTCCTCTGAAAGCTGTGAGGATACAATTTCACGGTATACCTCACAGGTATTTAAAAGCTCCTTATGGGTGCCCATTCCGGCTATTTTACCCTCATCCAAAACGATAATACGGTCTGCATCCATGACGGTACCTACCCTCTGTGCCACTATGATTACAGTTGAGCTGTGGGTTTCCTTTCTAAGGGCAGCACGCAGCCTGGCATCAGTCTTAAAGTCAAGGGCTGAGAAGCTGTCATCGAAAATATATATTTCAGGTTTTCTCACCAGCGCACGTGCGATGGATAGTCGCTGTTTCTGCCCGCCCGATACATTGGTGCCCCCCTGGGATATTTCATGCTTAAGACCGCCTTCCATGCCTGTTATAAATTCAGCAGCCTGGGCAATCTGGGCGGCATGCCTGATTTCTTCATCTGTTGCATCTTTTTTGCCATACCGGATATTATCGGTAATTGTACCTGAAAAAAGGACTGCTTTTTGAGGAACATAACCGACTTTTGCCCTTAGAGTCTCCTGGGATATTTCGCGCACATCCACACCATCAATGAGGACACTTCCTTTATCAACGTCATAAAACCGCGGGATTAAATTTATGAGTGTGGACTTACCAGAACCGGTACCGCCAATAACAGCCGTTACTTCACCTGGTCTGGCAGTGAAGGAAATATTACTCAAAGCGGGCTGCTCGGCACCATGATAACTAAAGGTCACATCTCTAAACTCCACGAAGCCTCTTTTGCCATCGGCATTCTTAGCCTTTTTAGGATCATTGATTTCCGGAACAATATCAAGTACTTCGTTGATTCTCTCTGACGCAGCCTGTGCGCGGGGTACCATGACAAACATCATGGAAACCATCAGCAGGGAGAACAGAATCTGCGCTGCATACTGAATGAAAGCTATAAGTGACCCCATTTCCATATCGCCAACATCTATACGTTTACTGCCAAACCAAAGAATGGCAATAGAAGTCAGGTTCATTACAAGCATCAGGGCAGGCATTAGGAAAGCCATAATCCGGTTAACTTTAATATAGTTATAGGTAAGGTCTGCATTTGCATCTTCAAAGCGGGCCTTTTCGTGGTCAATCCTGTTGAAGGCGCGTATTACCCTTATTCCGGTGAGATTTTCACGCAGAATAAGGTTTATTTTATCAATTTTAGTCTGGATTGATTTAAAAAGCGGCATACCTTTAGACGCAATAATCCCGATAGCAGCAGCAAGGACCGGAAGTGCGGCAAGAAGTACCAAAGTCAAATATCTGTCTTTGTAAAATGCCAGAATAATTCCGCCAATAGCCATCATTGGTGCACTAATCATTATCCTTAATATGATCACTGTTACCAATTGAATCTGTGTTATATCGTTTGTAGTTCTTGTAATAAGGGTAGAAGTCCCTAATTTATCAAACTCATGAAGAGAATAGCTTTCTACTCTGTTAAATATCTTATTGCGAAGGATTCTTCCAAGGCCAAGGGAAGTTTTTGCGGACAGGAAGCTTGCTATAACTGCACAGACAGCTCCTCCTGCAGCTATAAGCAGCATAAATCCTCCCGTCTGCATTATATAGTCAGTATTACCTCTCATTATTCCCTCATCAACAATATCAGACATAAGTGTGGGAAGGTAGAGATCAGCCAGTGTTTGAAAAAAAACCAGAACTATAATGCCTGTTATAAAAGCCCTATATGGTTTTAAGAACCTATACAATCTAATCAAAATCATCATCTCCAATCTGCTAAATAGCTTAACTCTGTTTATTTATCAATGCTTACCGGTTATTCTGTGTAAATGTTTGGCAAAGTTTGTTTGGGGTTCTTTATCAAAGTCTACTGCTGACTGTTTAACAAACCTTTTAGTATGTTTAAACCATCGATTATTTTCTCGATTTCTTGGGGTGTAGCTTTATCTAATAAGCTTTTAAAATTCTCTTCAGCCCTTTTATGAAAATCCAGGTGCATATCTTCAGATTTCGGAGAAAGACTTACATAAACGATCCTTTTATCTTCTTCACTTCTTGTTCTTTCTACTATCTGCTGCTTTTCCAATCTATCAACAATGCCGGATACTGTACTATTTGACAGATTAAGCTTGCTGCTTAGCTCACTAATCTTCATTTTACCGAATCTCATTAGCGTCCTGATAACCATGCTTTGAGGCAGGGTTATCCCTATATCCTCAAACCCCTTGCGTATGTTTAACTTCAAAATTTTCCCAACTTCAATAAAAAGTCTTGTGACCTCTACTTTCCTATTATCTAATTCCACCTTCTCACCCCTTCTTATAAACGAATAAATGAGTAGAGTTTAAGCAAAACATTTCGCATAGAAATATTTCGTATACGAAATAATTATATTCCTGCCTCCTGTTATTGTCAAGGGTGCCTATCTTAATTTTATATTTAATTTGCAGCGGTAAATGCCGATATATAGTTAAGAGAACTATAAACAAATGACAGCTTGCCATAAATTTGATATAATTATAATGTAAGCATTTATAGGTAATGACGATTCTCATCCACTTTATTCTGACTACAGCAGGTACCTTTAATGAATGCAGTTAAGCTAGAATTAGCTGGAACTAAGAGGCTGAAGCAGTCTTGATTTCTTCAGCAGGAAGTTTAATACTAAGACCAGGAGGTATTGGTATGCCGGATGTAAGAAACTGCAAAATATGTGGGAAAATATATAATTATATTGGAGGTTCGCCGGTTTGTCAGGATTGCAGACAGCAGGATGAGGCAGATTTTAAAAGAGTGAAGGAATACTTGTATGATCATCCTGGAGCTACTATATTTGAAGTGTCTAAAGAGTTGGAGGTCAGTGTACAAAAAATCAAGGGATATTTAAAGGAAGGGCGGCTTGAAATTGTTGGCGAAGAAGGGAATATGATACTAGAGTGTGAAAGCTGTGGTAAGTCTATAAAGACCGGGCGTTTCTGCAATGATTGCGCCAAAGGTCTTGCCAATGACATTAAGTCTACAGCCGACCAGATAAACAAAACAATAACTGAAGACCTGGCTGCCAAAAGAAATGCAGGAATGAAGTACCTTAACAAAAACGATAAGTAGATAATATACCATTAGGCGCTGTCTTCCGGTATAGTGGGAGGCAGCTTTTTATGTATAGCTGCAAAATTATTTCCAGAACCTGCTATCAAAAAATTTAATTATTTGTTAACTTATTTTTTGAAATGACGATATTATTAGTGAGACGAAAAAAACCTTAACCAATGATAAAGTTAATACTTTAAAGTGTTAATATATAAAGAATTTAAGAAGGTGAGTGGTAATTATGAAAATCTGGGGGGAAATCCCAAAGGTCACTGGAGTTTACGACAAACAGAAAAATGTAAACAAAGTTGACAAAACAAGAAATGTGGCTTCAAAGAAAGATGTAGTATCCATTTCAAATCAGGCTAAAGACTTTCAAACAGTAATGAAAGCGCTAAGAGACGTACCTGATATACGAAAGGACAAAGTAGAGGGCATAAAGGAAAGGTACGAAGCCGGAGATTACGAAGTAAAAGAAACGGACATTGCTGACAAGATACTAAAGTCTATAGCCGATAAAAAAGCGTAGAATGGTCTGATATTTGCGGGTTAACGCGGGAAATTTATCCCAAGTTTCCCGCAATAAATTTATGAAAAGGTTATCCTGTGACTATAAATTCGGGTGGTGTATTTTATGAACAGTCAGAAGATAAGTGATTTGATTAATGTACTTGATCAGGAAGCCAGGATTTATGAGGATATATTGAAAATATCAAAAAATAAGACAGACATCATAATAAAAGGAAAAGTAAGTGAGCTTGAAAACATAACAAAGCTTGAGCAATCTCTTATTCTAAAGATGGGCAAACTGGAAAATATAAGGGAAAGTCTGGTAGGAGAGATATCTGCTCTATTAAATATCAATCCTTCAGAAATAACAGTCTCAGAGCTGCTTAAGTATCTTGACAATGATCAGGCAAAAAGGCTTCAAGCATATAGAGACAGTATGGCAGATATGTTAAAAGAGCTTAAAAACACCAATGAACTTAACTCAAAGCTTATAAAAAATTCTATTGATTATATAGATTTCTCAATAAATATTCTATCAAATACCCAAACAGACGGTAATAATTACAGCAAATCAGGACAGGTGAGGGAAGCTAAGAAGAAGACCTATTTTGACGTAAAATTGTAAAATACTTGGAGGGAGCAGTATGGCTGTAGGTTTTGCCAGTTTTGAAATAGCAAGATCAGGTATGTTTGTAAATGAGCGAGCCTTATTTGTGACAGGACATAATATTTCCAATGTTAATACTCCAGGGTATGTAAGGCAGCAGGCTATGATTACCACCGGTCCGTACCAGGATGTAGATGGTAAGTACCAGCTTGGACTTGGGGCTGACATACAGCAGATAAGACAGATAAGGCATCTTTTTCTTGACAGTATTTACAGAAGAGAAAGTACAACTTTAGGATACTGGGAAGCAAGGAATAAAACCTTCCAGGATGTACAATCAATTCTCGGTGAGCCTATGGGCAGTGGAATTCAGAATGTAATGAATCAGTTCTGGGATTCCTGGCAGGAACTTTCCAAGGAACCGGACAGCCTTACGGTAAGGGCCCTGGTTCGCCAAAGGGGAGGGGCTCTTGTCCATCAAATCAACCATATCGGATCCCAGTTAGATAAGCTGCAGAATGACCTGAATTCGGAAATCAGGGTGCGAATAGATGAAGTAAACAATATAACCAGACAAATAGCAAGCTTAAACCTTGAAATATTGAAGGTGGAAGTTTCAAGAGATACTGCAAATGACTTCCGTGACCAGAGAAATTCTCTTGTAGACAGGCTATCAAAGCTTGTTAATGTGGAAGTAACCGAGATGCAGGATGGCCAGCTTGACATAACGCTTGGAGGATATTTTCTAGTAACTAAAGGAGAGAGTAAAAATCTTTACGCAGCAGAAAGTAAAGCAGGAGGGTTGTTCTATGTCCCCAAGCTCCAAGGGACAGATATTGAAGTGCCTATCAAAAGCGGTATAGTAAAAGGTCTTATGGAGTCAAGGGGGGAGGTTTTAGGTTCCAGCGGAAGTATACAAAACGGTACCCCTAATACAAAGGCTGATATAGTTTTTGCAATTGATGTGTCAAATACCAGTACTTCCTATCTTTCAAATATTCAAGCTTCAATAAACCAGTATGTAGATGAAATGAAGAGAAAAGGAATTGACTATAACCTAAGGCTTATTACTTACGGCAGCACCGTATTGTCAAATACCAGCTATGGTAATGATACTGCCGCATTTCTAAGCGGTGTAAGCTCACTAACCACCACCGCCGATACCGGTAATAACTTCGGGGATGTTGTGACGGCCCTAAACGGTATAACTGGTTTTAGGCCGGAGGCCAACAGGTATGCTGTCGTTTTTACCGGAGAAAGTATAGGAGGAGACAGCGGAGCAGGTTCAAGTATCACGGATGCAGCAGCAAACGGTTATGCAGATATACTAAATTCAAAGGGTATTAAAACCTCAGTGGTTACTGACAGCAACTATTTTACCACAGGCGCTCCTGCAGGCGAAACAGCGGGATGGCAGATAATAAGCAACGGGACGGGCGGCAGCCTGTATGATATAAATTCAGCTGACTACGATGCGCTTATGACCGATATAAACAACGGAATTAACACTGACGTAAACAAAGGGATCAGTGTTGTACAGGACTCAAATAATATTTTGCCGGACTTAAGAAAGAGGCTTAACGCTCTAATCAATATAATGGTGAGGGAAGTAAACTACCTTCATTCAAGCGGAAAGACACTTGGTAACCCACCAGTAGACGGGCAGGACTTTTTTACGGTTATCAACCCGGCATATCCTATGGAAATGGGTAATATAAAGCTAAATGACAATCTTTTAAACCTAAACAACATAGTTGCATCAAAGAGCGGAGCAAGCGGGGATAACACCATTGCACTTAAGATAGCAAACCTAAGAGGGGTTGACATGATCAGTGAGACCAAAGGTATTCTTAGTACCGATGACTATTACCAGTCAATAATATTAAGTGTAGGTAACGGTGGATCAGAGGCTGACAGAATATCTGAAAACCAGAAAAAACTGGTGCTCTCGGCTGACTCACACAGACAGTCTGTAATGGGAGTTTCCATGGATGAAGAGGTATCAAACATGATGAAGTATAAGTTTGCCTACAGCGCTTCATCAAGAACTATTAATGTTGTGGATGAAATGCTTGAGACTATAATAATGAGAATGGGATTGGCAGGTAGGTGATAAATAATGAGAGAAGGATTTTTTGGTCTTAATGTTGCAGTTAGAGGACTTTATACATCTCAAAGGAATCTTGATGTAATAAACCACAACCTTAATAATGTTAATACACCCGGCTATTCAAGGCAGAAAACCATTCAGGTTGCATCAAGACCCATGCCCATATATGATGGAACAGGTATGGTTGGAACAGGCTCTGATGTTACTGCAGTAGAAAGGATCAGGGATGAATACCTTGATTTTAAATATTGGAGTGAAAATGTATCATTTGGAGAGTGGGAAAGCAAAAGGGCCCTGCTGGCTGATATGGAAGTTACCTTCAATGAGCCTTCGGACAGCGGCTTTAACAAAATATTGGACGAATTTTTCGGTTCGCTCCAGGAGCTGGCAAAGGATCCTGACAGTGAAGCTGTAAGAGCCCTAGTAAGAGAACGCGGAGTCACTGTTGCAAAATACTTCAACAGCGTAGCTACTCATTTTGAGAAGCTTCAAACAGATATTAACTACAGGATAAACACTAAAGTTACCGAGGTAAACTCTTTAGGTACGCAAATTCAGCAGTTAAACAGGCAGATATACAGTGCAGAGCTGGATGGAAATACTGCAAATGACCTAAGGGACCAAAGGGCCCTTCTTATAGACAAGCTTTCTAAGATTATAAATATTGAAGCCAATGAAGTAGTGGCAGGTAAGCTACCAAGTGGAAAAGACGATAAGAGGCTGGTCATAACCATGAGCGGAAAGGCGTTCATTGATCACTACAATCTTAGTAAACTGGCTGTTGAACAAAGAACTGCCAAGCTTAATCCCGACGAAGATGTTTCATATCTTTACAATGTTAAATGGGAAGACGGAAACAGTCTTAAAATAAGGGGAGGAGAATTAAAAGGGTATCTTGATATAAGGGATGGAAATGACGGTGACAATGGAAGCCCTCTTTATAAAGGTATCCCCTTCTATGTGAAGAAGCTGAACCAATTTGTTCGTACCATTGCAATGGCATTTAATGAGGGATACATTGACAATAACACTAATGGAATAATAGAAGCTGGAGAAGATGGTGCAGGTCATACAGACGGGTACGGTATTGACCCGGATGGTTCCGGGCCCCTTACTGCGGCTACAGGAATAAGGTTTTTTACCATGCTGGGGACTGGAAATAAGCCGATTAATTCTACGGACTTTATAAACGGAGCAGGAACAATTGCCGATATAGTAAACAGGTATAAAAACATAACAGCCAAGAATTTTGCAGTAAGCAGCGACATAATGGGAGACTTCAATAAAATAGCGGCTTCAAATAACCCTAATGAAGTAGGGAATATTGTTAACCTGAACAAGCTTTTAAAGATGAGAAATAACACACATATGTTTTCAGAGGGTGCCCCTGAAGACTTTATGAAATCCATAGCTACTACGCTGGGAATAGATTCACAGCAGGCTATAAGAATTTCATCAAACCAAAGTGCCATAGTAAAACAAATTGAAAACCGCAGACTATCTGACTCTGGGGTATCTATAGACGAAGAAATGGCAAACCTGGTAAAACACCAGCATGCATATACTGCTGCAGCAAAAATGGTTACTACAATGACCGAGTTATACGATATACTCATAAACAGGGTAGGGCTGTAAGCCTAAGAAAATTCGGCCCGTGAAGCTTTATTTCAGCAATACTATTTATAAGGGGTAAGAGATAGCAGTATGGAGGGGTAATATGAGAATAACCAACAACATGCTCGTAAACAACATGATTAATCATATGGGTAACAACCTGACAAGGATGGATAAATACCAGCAGAAGCTTGCAACTGGTAAGAAAATCATAGTTCCTTCTGACGATCCTGTAGTTGCAGCAAGAGCACTAAAACTACGTACTGACGTATCACAGATAGACCAGTATAAAAGGAATGTCAAGGATGCAATGTCCTGGATGGAGATAACAGAGTCGGCGCTAAGCAATGTAGGAGACATACTGCAAAGAGCCAGGGAACTGGCTGTTCAGGCAAGCAACGGCCCTACTACCCCTGATGACACAAGAAAAATAGAGCAGGAAGTAAACCAGCTAAGAAACCAGTTAATACATTTAGGTAACGCTACCTATGCTGGAAGATATATATTTTCAGGCTTTAAAACCGATACAAAGCTAATAAATGATGATGGTACCTTTGCTGTTGATGTAAATAATACAGAATCCATTATCTATGAAATAGGTATTGGTGATGACATAAACGTAAATGTAATGGGAGGAGACCTTTTTAATAACGGCGGAGTCTCTACTACAGGAACTACAGGTCAGCTCATCCAGCACTTTGAAGATTTTATTGCTGCACTGAATGCCGGTGACCATAGCATAATCAGTGATGCCATAACAAATATTGATTTGGATATGAACAACCTGGTCCGCATTAGAGCAGACGTAGGTGCAAGGTATAACAGGCTTGATCTTACCAGCAACAGGCTGGACAATGATTACATTAACTTTTCAAAGCTTATGAGTGACAATGAGGATGTTGACCAGGCTGAAAACATTATGCTCCTTAAAAGTGAAGAAAACGTATATAGGGCCTCACTTTCAGGTGGTGCCAGGATAATACAGCCTTCTCTGGTAGACTTTTTAAGATAGGTTGAGAGTAGGTGATCAATGTGGGCCTTAGCATAACTCAAACCCATGCCCAAATCGGTATTGACAGAAGCCCGTCAAGGCTTGATATTGAGTCGGAAAATGCACGCTTGGAGCTTCGACAAAGGCATGCAAAGGTTAATATAAAAACAGAGCTTCCAAGAGTAGAGATTGATCAATATGAAGCTTTTGCAAGCGCAGGTCTTAAGAATTATCTGGATTTAACCAGAGATGCTGCACAACGGGGCAAACAGCAGGCTATTGAGTATATAGGTAAAGTAGCTTCTGATGGAGACCGGTTAGCGGCCATAGAACAAGGCGGGAATCCCATAGTTGAATTTGCCCTAAGGGATGCATACCCGGAGCATGAATTTAATATTGATTTTATCCCCAAGGTAGGTCCAAAAATTACTATAAAGGGTTCTGTTGAGTTTGACCCTGAAAGAAACGCTGAAGGTGCAAATCACGGCGTTGAAGGGAATTTTACTCCCGCACAAGTAAATATCAATTATACACCGGCACAGATTGATATTTTCCTAAGGCAGTATGCATCTATTAGAATAAGTTACACTGAGAATAAAATCAATTCATATATATAAAACTGTATATATAAAATGGAGGAGATCAAATGCTTCTAAATACTAAACATTTCGGAGAAATAGAGATTGAAAAGGATAAAATACTTACATTTAAAGACGGCATTCCAGGCTTTGAACAGGTAAAGAAATTTGTGGTATTATATAGTGGAGATGACACATCGCCCTTCAGGTGGCTTCAGGGTGTAGATAATGGAGATCTTGCCTTTGCTGTAATAGACCCTTTCATGGTTGTTAGGGACTATGACATAGAGCTTCCCCGGGAAGCTGTTGACAGCCTTAAAATTGAAAAGCTTGAAGATGTCATGGTACTGTCAATTGTTGTTGTACCGGAAGACATTTCAAAAATTAGTATGAATTTGAAAGGGCCGGTAATAATAAACACAAAAAATAATAGAGGTATGCAGGTTGTTCTTGACACAGACAGATATAGTGTGAGACACTATATCTTAGAAGAACTCCGTGGACAGGAGGTAAGTGCTGGTGCTGGTTCTGACAAGAAAGAAAAATGAATCCATTGTTATAAATGATAATATTGAAATTACTATAGTTGATGTTCAAGGGGATCAGGTGCGTATAGGTATCAACGCACCTAAAAGCGTCTCTATTTACCGCAAGGAAATTTACCTGGAAATTCAGGCAGAAAATAAGAAGGCTGCGGATGTAAAACCGGTAAACTTAAAGGATTTGTTAAAGTAACAGTTAAAACAACTAAAAACTAATTTTCTAAAAAAGTGGTTAAAGAATCACTTTTTTTGTTTGTAAAAATATATGTCTATTGGACAAATATACCTTGGTAATACTTAATAGTATTAATAATTTACGACAAATTCGTTAAAGTGTTGATTTTTTTATTTCAATATGATAGCATAATTTTAAAATATGCAGTTTGTTACACTTTTCGACTAAATTTTTGCTTTTCATTAAATTGTTTTAAAGTTCTTAAGTTTTATCCATTTATAAATAAGAAGGGAAAATGAAAAATTGAAGGCTAGTAATTATATTGGCACTTTATTTGAGATTATTAATAAAGCTGTAATTACTGATGAATTTGGTACCCGGCTGGGGCTTAATGAAGGAACTTACAAGATCATTGAGCTTATAAAGCTGCAAACAGCACTGGGTAAAAAAATCATTTTTATTGGTAATGGAGGAAGCGCTTCAATTGCAAGTCATGGTGCCCTGGATTTTTGGAAGAACGGCGGACTTCGTGCAGTAAGCTTTAATGAAGGTGCTCTTCTAACATGCATAGGCAATGATTACGGGTATTCTCATGTATTTGAAAAGCCCATAGAAATGTTTGCAGATGAAGGAGATGTCCTAATTGCAATAAGCAGTTCCGGTAAATCCGAAAATATCCTAAAAGGAGTCAAAGCAGCAAAAGAACTTAAATGTGGCGTTATAACCCTTTCCGGATTTTCAGAGGAAAATCCTTTAAGAGAAATGGGAGATATAAACATATATGTTCCTTCAGGTGAGTACGGATTTGTTGAGCTTTCTCATCAAATTGCAATACATATGATTGTTGACATTATCATGAAGGAAAAACTAGTAGTATGAGGTAGCCAACGTGAGTAAACTGTTTCCTGCAGTGTTTTTAGATAGAGATGGCGTCATATGTAAGGAGAAAAGCTATATAACTTCATTAAATCGGTTGGAAATATATCCCTACGCAGCAGATGCTGTCAAAAACTTACGTAATGCAGGTTTTAAGACTATTATAGTTACAAACCAGTCAGCAGTTGCCAGGGGGATGATAAAAGAGGAAGAGCTTAAGCTTATACACCGCTTTTTATTGGAAATTGTTCCTGTAGATGCAATATACTATTGCCCACACTATCCGGCTGCAGGTCAGATGGAAAGTCCTTACCTAATAAATTGCAGGTGCAGGAAGCCGGAGCCAGGAATGATCTATGCAGCTAGAGATGAACATAAAATTGATTTGGGAAAATCATATATTGTAGGAGATAGGGCAAGTGATATTATAGCAGGGAAAAATGCAGGTGTAACTACTGTTCTGGTACGTACAGGTTACGGCGCAGGGAAGCTGGAGCAGGATGTGCAGCCTGATTATATCTTTAAAGACTTAAAGGAATTTACAGATTTCTTGATCAAATCAAAGGTGCAAGTATAGTCGCGTTTCACCAGTAGAAATAGTAGTAAATAATTCCGATAAAGAATACATAGGATTGGAATAAGTTGGTTTCAATTTAATTAATACTATTTACTATATTTAAAGAGGTGAATACTTTATGTATCAAGTCTTGCCAAGTACCTCTAAGATTGTAAGCATTTCTGATTTTAGTGCTATAAGAGAAAAATTCCGTGAAGAAGGATTAAAGGTTATCCACTGTCATGGCGCCTTTGATTTGCTGCATCCGGGGCACATTGCTCACCTGGAGGAAGCAAAAAGTCTGGGTGATATATTAATTGTATCTGTTACCTCTTCTCCATACATAAATAAAGGACCAGGCCGTCCTTACTTTTCGGACGAGCTAAGGATGAGGTCTCTGGCAGCACTAAGCTGTGTTGATTATGTAATATTGTCAGAGTCTGTAACAGCAGAGGATATGCTTGATGTCATAAAGCCTGATCTCTATGTTAAAGGATCTGAGTATGAAAAGTCAGAGAATGATGTCACCCAAAACATTGACAAGGAAGTAGAAAAAGTCCGGTCCCATGGTGGCGATGTACATTTTACCAATGGAGTTGTTTTTAGTTCTACAAAGCTTATCAATAATAATTTTTCCGTATTTCCACCCGAGACAACTGAGTACGCCAAAAGATTTTCATCTAAGCATGGTTTTATTGATGTAAAAAACATAGTGGATGATATGAAAGGCTTAAAGGTACTTGTTGTAGGGGACATAATAATAGATGAATATATATTCTGTAATGTACAAGGGCTCATGTCAAAAGATAGGGCGTTTTCAGCGCGATACTCAAAAGAGGAACGCTATCTTGGAGGGTCTTTGGCAGTTGCAAGGCACATATCGAATTTTTCTGACAATGTAACTGTATGCGGTATTGTAGGCGATGAACCTCATATTCATAGTCAAATATTAAATGATTTAAGTAAAGACATGTTTCTTAACTTACAGTTTGATTCAAACTTTCGTACAATTGTAAAAAGAAGATTTATTGAACGACACGGCATCAGAGACCAATATGAAAAGCTCTTTTCAATAAATTATTTAAATGAGCTGGATCAATATGGAGATATCAATAAAGAGGTGTTTTATAAAAATCTTAGAGATACGGCTTCAAATTATGATATGGTTGTTATAACTGATTTTGGCCATGGACTAATAGACCAGACGGTTATGGATATTCTTCAGGAAAAGTCCCGCTTTCTGGCATTAAATTGCCAGACCAATTCATCAAACTATGGTACAAATCTTATAACAAAATATAATAGGGCAGATACTTTTACACTAGATGAAAAAGAGTTAAGGCTTGCATATGCCAGTAGATCAGAAAGTATAGATTCATTATTGACAAAGCTTATGAAGCATTTTAATGGAAGAATGGGATGGGTTACTCTTGGCTCGCTAGGGTGTATGGGAATAGATAGAAACCATGAGACCAGCAAAAATCCTGCATTAACCCTTACAGTTCAGGACACAGTTGGCGCAGGAGATGCATTCTTTGCTTTAGCCATATTATGCTCATGCATGAATGCACCTATGGAAGTGGGATCGTTCCTTGGCAGCATAGCTGGAGCCTTAGCTTCAAATGTACTTGGAAATTCAAAACCTGTCAGTAAAGTGGACTTGCTGAAATTTGCTTCTTCTTTACTTAATATTTAAGAGGAAGGAAGTTATTGCATTGGCTGATGAATTTAGAATAGACTCTCATAAATTAATATTTCACCCTGATAGAGTAGCGAAGTGGCTAAAAGGAGAGAGCATATACCCAATTTGTATGGAGATTTCTCCCTCCGGAAGCTGTAACCACAGGTGTGTTTTCTGCGGACTTGACTATCTTGGGTACAAACCTGGGTTTTTAGATAAAAAACTGGTTTTGGACAACCTTAAAGAAATGGCTCTAAAGGACCTAAAAAGTATCGTGGTAGCTGGAGAAGGTGAACCGCTGTTAAATAAGCACACTCCGGAAATTATAAACGGTGCAAAAAGCTTTGGTATCGACGTTGCAATGTCTTCAAACGGTGTATTGTTTTCCAAGGATGTCGCAAGTGAGTGCCTGGGATCCCTTACCTGGGTAAGATTTAGTGTAAATGCAGGTTCTTCTAAAACTCACCATTTTGTCCATAAGGGTGGGACCGGGGACTTTGACAAGGCAATTATAAATATTTCTGATGCAGTTAAGATAAAGAAGGATAAGGGACTTAGGACTACT